>JAIPER010000207.1 GCA_021737115.1 Desulfohalobiaceae bacterium | reverse complement strand
CTCCCAGAAGTTGTCAAAGAACGGGAAACCGGAACTGTAACAAAACCAACTACTTACCTAAGCAAGGGAAAGTTTGTCTTTCTCTAGCACAGGAGAAATTTGTCTCTTGACATAGGGCCTTTTAATGGGCGACCTCTGTCTTCCGCCCCCTGACCCCTCGTATGAAACTTGATTTTTCTTTCTCCGTCACCCCGGCGTAGACCGGGGTCCAGCTCTTACATTTTCAAACTGGACTCCGGCTCCCGGATAGGGGTCCAGGATGACGTTCTTTTACCGGAATGACGTAGGAGGTGACTCAAAGTTTCTTTTTTGATCAAACTGTTCGGTCTGCCCGACCAGAGGCAGGGCTGACCCCTGACCCCTGACCACTCTCTTTCCCATACCCCATGCCCCATGCCCTATGCCCTATGCCTCTTCCCTCTTAGTCCTCATTCATCGACAAAATCTTCTCCGCCTGCTTGCCGGTGCGCATGATCTTGGCCAGTTGGTCGGCTTCTTCCTTTACCCGGGCTCTCCAGCGAGAAAACCGCATCTGTCTGGCGGCTTCCACAAAATCCTTCTCTTCCAGGGCGGACAGCATCTTTTCAAAGGTCATGAGACCATTCACGGAGATTTGTTCAGCCATGGCCAGAAGCACCTTTTGGCGTGTCGGAGATAATGCTGAAAAGACAGGGATTTTTTCTTCCAGGGTCGAGTAAGTGGACTTCTTTTGATCGCTGAGACGGCTGTACAGCGTGTTTTCAAGGTTTTCGTTTTCAGAAGCCTCGTCGCCCGTGGTTTTTGCAATGCCTATTTTAGTACCTTGTGCGGAGGGATCTGCCGCCGGCAAATGGCTGGCTGTATTCGGGTTCATGTTGGGGAGATCGTTGCGGACGACTTCCGTCTGATTTTGGTCCGGCAGATTCAGAGGTGAAGAAGATCGAGTCGAAGGCCCAGGGCTTTCTTCTTCAGAAACCGGATTTATATTTTGAGCGTCAGGTCCTTTGCTGGCTTTGGCGACTTTCAAGGGCAGATGGTGGCTTTCGGGTACAGGCGTATCTTGTTTAATAAAAACAGGCTCCCCGGGAATGTGACCGGGCAGCAATGGTTTTGCATCAGGCGCTGTTTCATTAGTCTGCGTTTTGGCAGGGAACTCACCGTCTTTGAGGTCCTCAGTAGCTGCAGCGCCTGTGGCCTGTTTCGAGGGATCTGGTATGGCGGCTTGTTTGGAAGAGTCGTCATCGTTCGCAGTGCTTTTTACGGCCTTGGTTGTGAGAAATGGAAGATCGAAGCTGGAGACCGAGTCATAGACCGATACAAACACGGGCTGATTGCGTACTGCAGACAGGACGGGTTGCCTGTAGGGGGAGAACCAGCCCAGGACCGAGAGCAAAAGCAGGCTCAGCGCACAGGCATAGCCCCACTTCCAGCTTGCTAAACGTAAGTTTTCACCCTGCAGGTCTGCCTGGACCTCCTTGACGATCCTGGGGTTGATTTTTTTCCGGCCTGCTCCAAAGCCGGTGACTAGGGCATTGTCGCAGAGGATGTTGATGTTGCGGGGGATACCTCTGGAGAAGCTGTAAATTTTTTTCAGTGCCCTTGAACTGAAGATGGTGCTGGCCAAGGCTCCGGACTTTTTCAGGCGCGACTTGATGTACTCATAGGACTCGTGCTTGCTCAAGGGTTTAAGCGCGGCCCTGATGGCGATCCTCTGCCTGAGCTGCCTAAGTTCGTTTCTTTTCAGTTTCTCATCAAGTTCGGGCTGGCCGATGAGAAAGATCTGCAACAGCTTGTCCTTGGCTGTCTCCAGGTTGGAGAGCATGCGCAGGCTCTCCAGGGTTTTCAGGGGCATGTTCTGGGCTTCGTCGATGATGAGGATAACGTTTTGCCCGTCCTGGTATTCCTTGATCAAGGCCTTGTGCAGCACTTGGACCAGTTCAAAGACTTCTTCCCTGTCGCCTTGCACCCATTCGTGTTTGCCTTCTTGTTCCGGCAGGAAAGGGTGTTCAACCCCCAGCTCCTCCAGGATGATCTTGAGGAGCCCCTTGAAGGAAATGTCGGTATTGAAGATGAAGACGGTCTTGACCTTTCTCTTCTTGGCCCACTGCTCCAGAAACGTACGCAAGACAGTGGTCTTTCCCAGCCCCACCTCGCCGGTGATGGCCATGAAGCCTTTCCGGTTTTTCAGTCCGTAGATCATGGAGGCGAAGGCCTCCTTGTGGCTTGGGCTCAGATAGAAGAAATAGGGATCCGGGGTTATGTGGAACGGCTCCCGGTGCAGGCCGTAATAATCTAAGTACATATCTCTCACCATCAATTGTTGACGTTTTCAAATCTCAATCTGCCATACAAAAGGCATTTTTTTTAGCCGTCCGCTCTCAGACACGGTCAACATTTGGGTACAAAATCTTTTCGTCTGCCTTTTATGTCGAATGAGCGAAGCGAATGGGCGGCTAAAACTCTTTTGCTCATGATTTTCCCTCGATTTCTTCTTCCTCCGACAACTCGCTCAGTTTCTCCAGTTCCCTCAGGACCTCCGTTGCCTTGTCCCTTTCCGGAAAGACCCGCTCGGTGTTCAGGGCCGCCTGAAGATGCCTGCGCGCCTGCTGCGGATTATTGTTCTTGTAATAGGCGATACCCAGGTGATACTGAATGTTCGGGTTGTCCGGCAGCTTCTCCACCGCGTCTTTGAGCTGGGCAATGGCGCTGGCGTAGGCCTTCTTGTGGACATAGATCCAGCCCAGGGTGTCCGAAATGCCTGGATCGTCAGGTTTTTTCCGCTTGGCACTCTGGGCCAGGGACAGGGCCTGGTCCACGTTACCCCCGGTCTCCAGAAGGAGGTAAGCCAGGTTGTTGGCCGCCGGGGCGAATGTGTCGTCGATGTCCAGACACTTTTGATAGTAGGCCTTGGCCTTCTCAAGCTGCTTGTTCTGCTGGTAGAGAATGGCCAGACTCATCATGGCTGGGACAAACTCCGGCGACTTCTTGTGCACCTCTTCATACTGCGCGATGGCCTGCTCGGTTTGCTCCAGTTTTTCATAGAGGCCGGCCAGGCCAAGATAAGGGGTGGTCCAGTCCGGGTTTGCCGTTATGGCCTTTTGGTAAGCCTGCTTGGCCTTGGCTGTCTTGTTCAGCTGCAGATAGACGCTGGCCTGGGTGGTCAGGATAAAGGATTTCAGCTTCTCGTTGGACGCGTGTTTGGTAAGGAGACGACTGCAGAAGCTGAGGGACTTGTCCGGTTCTTGTCTGGCCAGATGGACCAGGACGATGTTTTTGATGGCCTGGGTGGACTGGGGGTCTTTTTCCAGGGCCAGCTTGAACTGCGCCAGTGATTTCTCGAATTCCTTCTGCAAGAGATAGAGCTGCCCAAGGTGGAGGTAGCCCATCGAGACGTCAGGGGAAAGTTCTGTGATTGTGGTGAACGATTTTTTTGCTTTAGAGATGTCCTTCCCAGCCAGGGCGATCCTGCCTTGCAGCAGATGACCTCTGATATCGGCCGGATTTGTGTCCAGGCCTTTTTGGCAGTATCTAGCGGCCGAATTCAGGTCCCCGTTCCGCAGCTTGATCTCTCCGAGGAGAAGATTGGCCAGCCGATGCTCCGGGTTTCGCTCCAGTGTCTTCTCCAGCCCGGCTACACCCTGCCTTTCCTGTCCCTGGCCAAGCTTACTCAGGGCAAGGAAGTAATGGACATCTGCCTCCTGGGGGTAGTCCTGCACAAGCTTGCCAAAGGTGGCCACGGCTTCGGTGAACTGTTTCTGGCTCAGCTGGATCCTGCCCTTGAGGACCTGGGCGAAAAGGTCGCCCTCTTTGTTGGATAGAAGCCTTTCCAGGGTTTTTTCGGCTTCCTGGATCCGGCCGGTATCGAAGAAGATCCGGGCTTTGCCTTTGACAGGCCGCAGGTCGTCTGGAAAGTCGTTCTTCGCCTGTTGGTATACGTCCATAGCCTGGTCGTACTTGTGGGCTGCCGTATAAAATTGTCCCAGGTTGAGCCGCGGCTCGACCTGATCCGGGATGGCTGTGGTCGCTTTGATCAGAACCTGAGTGGCTTTCTCGACCTGGTTCTGCCGCAGATAGAGCTTGGCCAGGAAGTTATAGAGATTTGTCTCCCGGGGATCTTTGTCGATTCCTTTGAACAGTTCCGCTTCTGCCTTGTCCGGACTGCCCAGGCTCAGGTACAGCCTGGCCAGGTTCGCGTTGTGCACAGGATCCTCTGGGAAATCTCGAACGATCTCCTGCAGGGTCTGCTCAGCCTGACCCGCCTTGCCGGTCACGGCGTAAAGTCTGACCAGCTGGTAGTCGGGTCGAGGCGTCTTGTCATCGATCCGGGCCGCCTGTTTGAAGGCCTGCTCCGCAGCCTCCACCTTTTGAGCAGAGGCCAGGCTCTGTCCCAGCAGGATGCGGGCTTCGATGTTCTCGGATGCCTTGTCAATGGCCTCCCGAGCCTTTTCCGCGGCCTGCTCGTACTCTTTCTGCAGGGCCAGCGATCTGGCATAGATCAATAGAGCTCGGATGTTCTCCGGATCCTGCTTGAGCACGGATTGACAGACGGCGATGGCCTCTTTGCTCCGGCCGGCGCCTGAGTAGAAGGTGGCCAGCTTGAGCTGGGCCTCGGGGTATTCGGGTTTAAGATTGACCGCTTTGCGATAGGATTGAAAGGCCTCGCGGGCTGATCCCTGCCGCAGGTAGGCCTCGCCCAGGAGGTAGTAGCTTTCGGCATGCTCCGTCTTGATCTGCAAGGCGTTTTTCAGCTCGATCTCTGCTTTTTTCAGATCTCCGGCCTGCAGACTCTCTTTTCCCTTTTCCAGATGTTTTGCAAATCGGTCTATGTCGTTGCTGCATGAAACAGTGAACCAAATCATACAAATAAACGTTAGCATCAAGGCAAAGTTTATATTTCGATATGAGACTTTGAACAGCAAAAAGTTTAGATCTAAAAATCGGGAAATGTTTCGGCTCATAAGAGAATCCTTATATAAGTGTTGAGTGTTTATAAGGTATGTTAGAGCGATATTTTTAATAGAAGTAAATTGTTTCCGGATTGATTATAAAGAGTTAAGTTGGTATTAATCGGTTTGTATAAATCCATAACGTAACGAAGAATGGTCAGCTTCTTTCGATCCTTTGGTTTAAGGTTTTCGCCGATATGAGTTGCGTCAGCCCTAATATTGATTTTCTCCATCTCATATATTTTCGACCCGTCATTGGCAAACCCAATGACAATATTATTGTCCTTTTTGTCAAGTTCAATCTTAATCTGTGTTGCTCCGTAAAACAAGATGGATTGATAAGTATACAATAAGAGAAAGTCGATACTCATAGCAATTGACCAACGATGACCGAATATCACTGGAACTTCGAGCGGTTCAGCCTTAATATCTTTTTCTGAGCGAAGCATCGCTGTATCCAATATGTCTTTAAAATTTTTTATCCTTTCAGTGAGCAGTTCATCAAGCTTAATGACTTCAGGGAATTCTTCATGAGTTTCTCTAATTGGGTTTTTAAATAATAGTTGGAAAAGAAGGACTACTCTATCCAGGGCCTGACTCGTTCTGTTTAATGTATTTGTCAGGCCGTAGAGATGGTCACTCTCCTTTTTATCAAGAGATAAATCTGATATCCGTGTTTGAATTTTATTCAAGTAGAATATTTTCAGTCCAAGTTCACTAGACAACCCAATAAGATGAGATTGGAGTGGCTTATTAAAGAAACGAAACAACATCCCGCAGAATATTTCTGAATAAAACCGCTTCTGTAAGGAAGAAAGATCAGGTATTTGAGCTTCATTCCAGTCAGGGGTTGTTGGTTTCAGCCGAAAAAAGGATTCAGTCAATCTTTGCAAAGGTAATGCCACTGAATGTTTTTCCAGTAACTCTACCCCGAAATGATGTTGGTCCTTGTTAAAACACCACTTGATAATTCCTTCATTCCGGGTTTTTTCCCTTGTTTCTGGGACATCGAACGTGCAGACGATACGTTCACCTTCAGCCAGCCATGTCTGGGAGAATGCCCTGAAGCCGTTCATGCTGACGTTTTTTATGGTCCCGACAATCTGCTGCTGAGCGCCTTTTCTTTCTCGTTGCATTTGTACGGGAAGATAAAAAGGAAATCTGGGTTCTTTTCTTTTTTCTGATTGTTCCATGGATTTTGCTCATTCCTTATAGTTTATAGTCTCTTGTCCTTTTAGGGACTTAAGTAAAACTTCAATGCTTAAGAAGCTTGCAAATTTAGAACCAAGGATTCGTAATGCAAAGCTGGTTGTCCTTGGTTTTATATATAATAAATTGAAATGTAGCACTATTTTGTTTGAGTTTGCTCTGGCCCTTGGTGTTTGCATCATTGAATCATGCGAAAAAAATTGAGAAAAAATGAATTTTATTTCATAAAAAGAGTATAATTTTGCCTAAATCAAATGATAACAGGCTGTTATTTGTTGATCAGAGTGTCTTTCCGGCAAGCCTGCGTGAAAAGTTATAATTCGTGGTGTATGGTCGGTTGTCAAATCATAAGGAGGACAACCGATGAGCCAGCAATCAGCCCCGGCCAAGCGGCCAAACATCGAAGAAGTCGCCCAGCAATTC
>JAIPER010000206.1 GCA_021737115.1 Desulfohalobiaceae bacterium | reverse complement strand
GAATTGCTTGAGAGAACCCTGGGCCATGGTTTCGAACTCGGAGAGCCTGAAACCGACCCCGTATGGGTCATCTCGGGCCATGGGTCCGGGCGGGGAACTGCAGGGACCATCTTCGAGACCATTGCTCCACTTCTGGAACACAGGGCGCGCGAATTTCTGTCCGAACACAAAAAAAACAGGCTGATCATCCTGGAAATCCCGGATCGTCTGCTGCAGACAGTGGGAAGAGACTCCTTCGATGCGGTGCTGCGGCTGGAGCCGGAATCGGTCTCCAGGGAGAATGCAGGAACCGATGGTCCTGATCTGGTCATCGGCAACAGCAAAAGCAGAGAGGAGCTCGAAAAGCAGGCCGAATACGCGGTCCGGCACCTGTCTCGATTAAGGAAGAAAAAGACCCGCGAGTTTGTGCAGCAGTTGCAGGAGGCCGGTATTGTCCGAGGCGCTGCATGATGGCTGAGCCTGTTGCTGCCCATTCGAAACGGAACGTCTCATCAGGAATTTCTCTTCAATCCTGAACCAGGAACCCTAATTCAGCAAGGACTTGAATAAGGAGCAAACTGTTTGCTGGCCCAAGGGGCAACGATTTCAAGTCCGACGCTACAGAAGCCATGTTTCCGATACGAGATTACATCCCCCGCAGACACGTCCCCTACGGAACCAGGACCCTGGTCGGGATCAACGTGTTGTTCTATCTTTATGAGATGGGGCTTGGCAGAGAAGAGACGACCCGCCTTTTTTACCTGCTGGGAGTGGTGCCGGCCAGGTATTTTCATCCGGAATGGGCCGAGTGGGTCGGGTATACCAGCTCCGGACTCTACCCGTTTTTCACCCACATGTTTCTGCACAGCGGCTTTTTTCATTTTCTGGCCAACATGTGGATCCTCTGGATATTTGCCGATAATGTGGAGGACATCATGGGGCCGCTGCGGTTCGTGGCTTTTTATCTGTGCTGCGGCCTGAGCGCCCTGGCCGGCCACATGTTTTTCAACATCGACTCTACGGTGCCGGTTGTCGGGGCTTCCGGAGCCATCGCCGGAGTGATGGGGGCCTATGTGATCCTCTATCCCCGGGCCACGGTCCTGACCCTGATACCAATTCTGATCTTCCCCCTGTTCATCGACCTTCCGGCGGTGGTCTTTCTCGGGATCTGGTTCTTCATCCAGCTCTTTTCAGGGCTTGTGGCCTCGGTTGGGGAGAGCGCGGCCGGGGTGGCCTGGTGGGCCCATGCAGCCGGATTCATAGCCGGGATCTTGCTACTACCCTTCTTCAAAAACAGTAACCGGGTCACCCCGGACAGGTTTTTCTTCAACTGATCCAGTTTGCTGCCCCCGGAACTGCCCGGGGGCAGGAAACCGGATTTCAAAAAATGTGTATCGCCAGCAGAAATGAACGAGAATTCAGGTCAACTTCTGATACAGATCAGCGACCACCAGGGCAGTAGGGCCCCCTGGCCCAGGCTTTTGGGCTAAACCCTGTTTCTGCAGAAACAGAAGCCCCTGGCAGACGAATTCCCGGTGGCCGACCCCGGGGTTGATCCCGGGGCAAGAATCCTGGGCCATGTGCCAGCTCAGCTCGTCGATGAGATTTCCTCGGAAAAATGGCCAGCTCCGGCAGATGTCCGGTTTCCCGGGATGAACAGTGCAGCCGTTCTTCGGTTCAAAAAAAATGCACACGTTTCCCGTTTTGGTGGCCAGCACCCGCTTCTCTTTCTTTTTTTCGATGTACCGGTCTTGAAACACAGAGAGGGAGAGGCCGAGAAAAGCAGATAACCGCTTTTCATCCCGTCCGGTCAGGACGATCCCGCCCTGTCCCTGGCAGCAGGCGCCGCAGCGTTTGCAGATAAAAGCCGAGTCTTGCTCGTGTTCGGTCATCAGGCTCCTCCAAAGAGCAGTTTGCAGGTCCGCATGAGGCAGTTAACTCTCATGATTTGTACAGGTGAACGAAGTCTGAGGTATGACCCTGGGTGTTCAAGTTTGTGGCGGCCACCTCGCGAACTGCTAAAAAAGCCTATCCAAAGATGAAGCAGGAGGCAATGGCCATCTTCAGAGCTCTTTCCCAAGAGCTGCAATTTGTATAATTTTTGGACACTTTATTGTGAATCTTTTCTTTCACCGACACCCGACACCTGTGAAATGTCCAATTTTTAAGTCAAACCAATCATTTCAAGCAGTTAACTCTCGTGATTGGTACAGGTTTACGAAGCCTGAAGTTCGGATACTCGCTCGAAAATTTAATCTTGACAATCTCTATGGGATACAAGTAAAAAGGTCTCTGTCCGGGCCACTAGCTCAACTGGCAGAGCAGCGGACTCTTAATCCGAAGGTTGGAGGTTCGATTCCTCCGTGGCCCACCAGAGAGTTTCCTGCGCACGTACAGCATCCTGTCCCCCTTGTATCAATACCCCTGGTGTTCTTTCAGTTTTGATATTAAAAAAATTGAGGTCCGCTTCTCGGAGATTGTGCCTGTCATGCAAAAAAGGAATAAAATTATCAAAATTTTATTCTTTCGATTCCCGTCCTTTGTCTTCAACAAATAGATACGACAGTTCCCCGGTAAAACGGTTGCGCCCCATGTGCGGCAGTCTCACCTGGGTTTTCCCACAAATTACTGCACGAGGAAGTGATGATGGCTGACCACGACGACCGGCAGGGCAGAGAGAAACAGCTCCGTCAACTGGCGGAGGAACTTCTGGATTACTACCCTGCGGGCAGACTGGAAACTCCGGACAGTGTACTTGAGTTGGTCGAAGAACTCAAAGTCAGACAGATTGAGTTTGAGATGCAAAATGCGGAGTTGAAACGGGCTCAACAGGAATTGAATGCTGTTTTCAATGAATACCTGGACTTGTATGATTTTGCCCCCTGCGCCTATCTCACCCTCAACTCCTCGGGGTTGCTCACCCGGATCAATCTGACTGGGGCCAATCTGTTTGGTGTCGACAGGTACCTCCTGAAATTCACGCCGTTTAACCGGCTTATTCATAAAGGAAGCCAAGATGCGTATTGGGCGGCCCTGAGGCTGGCCGGCCGGACAGGAAGCGGGCAGAGTGTTGAACTGGAATGTATCAGGCAGGATAAATCTCTTTTCTGGGTCCAGGCGCAGATACAGGTAGATCTGAACGAGGCCTGGGAGGTGATGCAGTGGCGGCTGACCCTGCTGGATATTACTGAAAGGGTCAAAGCCAGTAAGACCCTGATCCGGAGCGAACGACACTTTCGTCTCCTCTTCGAGCATACTCCCCTGCCCTGTCAATCCCTTGACGAAAAGGGGCGTCTTCTGGAGGTGAATCGCAAGTGGCTGGATACCATGGGCTACCCAAAAAAAGATGTCATCGGCACCTGGTTCGGCAATTATGTAGATCCTGGCCTGTTGGCCCAGTTCCAGCAACAGTTCGCCTTGTTACCAAAAGAAGGGGTCCTGGACAGCGTCGAGCTCACCCTGATTAAAAGAAGCGGCGAAAGAATCGTTGTCTACTTCAACGCCAGTGCCCAATTTGACGAAGATGGCGGTTTTCACTGCGCTCACGGTGTTTTTACTGACATTACCGAGCACAGGAATCTTGAAGCTCAGCTCCTGCAGGCTCAAAAGATGCAGGCCGTGGGCACTCTGGCCGGTGGCGTGGCCCATAATTTCAACAATGTCCTCATGGGCATCAGTGGCCGGGCCACGCTGTTGATGATGGACAAAGACAGTTCTCATGCTGACCTCAAGCATCTCAAGGGCATAGAGGAAGACGTCAGACGGGCAGCCGAACTGACCAATGATTTGCTGGGATATGCAAGGGAGGGTAAAAATCAGGTCGAACTCATCGATCTGAATGAACTCATACCTTATGCGAACGAAATGTTCAGCCACACCAACAAAAAAATCGTGTTTAACGAGACATACAAAAAAGGGCTCTGGACGGTCAGTGTTGACCCGGGGCAGCTCCGCCAGGTTCTCATGAATCTCTACTTGAATGCCGGCCAGGCCATGCCGGATGGTGGGGAGATCTCAATTCAGACAGACAACTGCAGACTGAGCGATGACCATCAACTGCCTTTTAGAGTCGTCCCGGGCCGATATGTCAAGATTTCCGTGGCCGATACCGGGGTCGGCATGGATGAAATAACCAGACAAAAAATCTTCGAACCTTTTTTTACCACCCAGGAAGTCGGCAAGGGGACCGGGCTGGGCTTGGCCTCTGTCTACGGAATCGTCAAAAATCACGGCGGCTTTATCACTGTCTCCAGCGAGCCGGGGCAAGGGAGCCGCTTCGACATCTACCTCCCGGCCTCCAGAACTGAAGCCCCCTCCCGGGCAGAAGCCAAGGTCGAGCAGCAGATTGTTCAATACGGACAGGGTACATTGCTCCTGGTGGATGATGAAGACCATGTTCTGGAGGTAACCAGGAAGCTTCTCGAAGGTCTCGGCTATACCGTCCTTGGGGCCGGGAGCGGGCAGGCAGCCCTGGATGTCTACCAGCGGCACAGCAGCGGAATAGACCTGGTAATCCTGGACATGATCATGCCGGGAATGGGGGGCAAGAAAATCTATAACCGTTTGAAGGAGATGGATCCGGGGGTCAAGGTGCTCTTGTCCAGTGGATATTATGACACTGAGGAGGTACAGGCTGTCCTGGATCTGGGCTGCAACAGTTTTATCCAGAAGCCCTTCGACTGGGAGGAACTCTCACAGAAGGTAAAAGAGGCGATCCGGGCCGGGAAATCGGAGACGAGATGATTCATGTATTGGCAGGCTGTGCAGATCAAAAAAGGCCTGACCGGTTTTTTCCAGTCAGGCCTTCTGCTGGGAGAATCCCTGAATGTCCTGCCTGTGTTGCGGGATCCGGCAGGAGACAATCAGGCGGTTAGAACCGGTTTTACAGGGAACAGGCCTGGTTCAAGCACTCTTTAGGGGTGAAGACCACGCGTTTGCCGCCGTTCGTTTTTTGGGTGCTGAACTCTCCGAGTCCTTCCAGATCGGCTTTGTCGCCATTGGCCAGACGCATGGCGAGAATGCCCTTGATGCCGTCAAAGACCATGTAGGCCTCTTCGTCGCTTTTGAATTTATCCGGAAAAGCCATTCGCAGATTCTTGATCATGGTTTTGGTGAACCCTTCGGCAGGGAGCTTGTGCACCCGTTCTCTGGCCAGGGACAGATCCGGCGGGGTCAGGTTGCATTTCTCGTCGGTTTGAGACAGGCAGACATCCGGAAAATCATAATTTGTCATGGCAATTCCTCCTTATTAAGGTTTGTCGACAAGTAATCGAAAGCTCCTTCTTCACTTGTTGTGAATTATAAAATATTCGAAAAAATTGTCAATACGATACCGATCCCAAATCCTTAAGTTTTGCTTCCTTAATCCAGGACTTCCAGGGTGAAATCCGTAGACGTGAGGGTTGCACGGTTCCAAAAGTTTTTGGATTTATGCCAGATAACCAGCTCTATTCTTTGTTTTAACAATCGAAAATCCCTCCGGGGCGTAGGCCCCTACGGGCCGGAGGCCAAAACCCGGGGCCTAAAATTCTATACGAAATCTGCAGTCTAACCGGCCAGGTGCAATCTACCCATTTTCTCCCCTGTTCGCAGAGAGCGTCTTCGGTCTATAGTAATGGTTGCAGTTGGCTCTCAAAAGGATGTGTTTGCAAAAAAGCCCTTGCTATACAAGGATGTTGTCATGAATAAAGAAGATTACGATCTGGTGATTCTGGGCGCGGGTCCAGCTGGACTCCAGGCGGCCATCCACGCCGCCCGCCGGAAGGTCTCGGTATTAGTGCTCGGCAAGCTTCCCAAAAGCAGCATTCATAATGTGCATCTGGAGAATTACTGCTGCATCGATGGAGATGCGGGCGCAGATCTTCTCAGGCAGGCCCGGACTAAGGCCAAAGAGTCGGGAGCGGTATTTTTGCAGGAGGACGTGACGAAAGTTACGTCGGCTGATGGCCGCTTCCTGGTGGAGGCGGAAAGCAATCGGAGTTTCAAGGCCAAGACACTTGTCCTGGCCATGGGCATATCCCGAAACAAGCTGGGTCTGAAAGGCGAAAAGAGGCTCCTCGGTCAGGGGATAAGTTATTGCGTGGATTGCGATGCCGGCTTTTACAAAGGGGAGTCCGTGGCCGTCATCGGCTGTGAGAGCGCGGCCATAAGCGGGGCTTTGACCATGCTCTTCTATGCCGATGAGGTCCACTTGATCTGCGAGAAGCTGGAGACTGCGGATTATTTGATGGAAAAAATGAAGGAGAGTTACATTCAGGTCCATGAAGGCAGGAAGGTGTCGGAGATTGTCGGAGAAAATGAGGTAGAGGGCCTGATGCTGGACGATGGCCAACGAATCGATGTCAAAGGCGTTTTCATCGAGCTGGGGGCCAAGGGGGCCACCACCCTGGCCGCCAATCTGGGAGTAGCCCTGGACACGGAAAGCATGAAGTATATTCAGACGAACAAGAAACAGGAAACCAACGTCCCGGGGGTCTATGCCGCCGGCGACATCTGCGGTCCGCCCTGGCAGGTGGCCAAGGCCATCGGCGAGGGCTGCGTAGCCGGCCTGGAGGCAGCCGCCTACGCCAAGAAGTTGTAAG
>JAIPER010000205.1 GCA_021737115.1 Desulfohalobiaceae bacterium | reverse complement strand
CCAAGCCATCATGACTTGGTTTCCCATTTTTCGAAGATCTTCAATTAGGGCTTGCTCAGCTGCATTGGCTTTTTCATACTTATTGTTAGGATTTTCAACAATATCAAGTAGTTCTTCAACTTTTTTTTGGATTTCAGGGTGCTTTTGCAAACGCACTTCCAAATTTTTCCCAGTCATTTGAACCTCCTTTTGGGTTTAATGACTGGCGTAGCATAAATAAATTCAAGACTCCAGAACTTTTTAGGGAGCAATCACTTTTGATTGCACCCTCAGGTCAGGACATAGACCAGGAATATGAACAAGGTGGCCACACCGGCCCCGAAACCGATGGGCAGGGTCCCTTCCCGGACATCATGGTAGAGTCTGCTTTTTTTCATGTCCAGTCGTTTTCCCCGATAACCGGCCGCGATCCAGAAGTTGACCGAAACAAAGAGCAGCAGTCCGGCGACCGCATCTCTGGAAGCCCTGGCTACCCCTCTGGCAAAAGCCCGGATTGTTGTTTCGCAGATCGTGTTGATCCGGTTGAGCCCTCTGTCCAGGACCAGATAGGCCCCCCGGCCGAATTTGCGGTAAAACCAGTCCACATCCAGGTTCAGGGAACGGATCTCCGGAGGGTAATATCCGGAAAGGATCAACAGGGCAAAGGCCAGGGCCCCGAACATCAAGAGCTGCAGCTGTCCCACCACATGGGCTCCGGTATAGGGGACATAGTCCACCGGAAACGGCAGAATCCGGTACAGGGGATCGGGATAGATGCCGATGAAGACGCAGAGGAAGGCGGCCAGGCCCATGGCCAGAAGCATGTTCCAGGGCGGCTCTTTGGTCCTGATCCCTGAATCGTGTCCGAAAAAGGTGAAAAAGGGGACCTTGATCCCGGCGTGATGGAAGACGCCGGCCGAGGCGAACTGCAGGATGAGCCAGACCACGGCCATCTTCTCGTGGGCGGATGCGCTGACCACCATGGATTTGCTCACAAACCCGCTGAATAGAGGAAAGGCGGAGATGGAGGCCGCCCCCACCATGCAGAACAGACAGGTCAGGGGCATGGTCTTGTACAGTCCCCCGATCTCGGTGCATTTTATCTTTCCGGTCATCTGCAGAACCGAACCGGCCGCCATGAACAGCAGGGCCTTGTAGAGGATGTGGCAAAAGGCGTGGGAGACCGTCCCATTGAGGGCCAGAGCCGTGCCGATCCCTATGCCGCAGAGCATGAAGCCGACCTGATTGAGCAGACTGTAGGCCAGGACCCGCCGGATATCATTTTCCAGGACAGCGTAGAATATGGGTACAAAGACCATGATCGCCCCGATCCAGATCAGGGGAGCGGCCCCGGGAAAGGTCCTGGCCATGAGGTAGACCGCGCTTTTGGTGGTGAAGGCGCTCAAAAAGACCGTGCTCGTCGGGGTTCCCTGGGGATAGGCGTCCGGCAGCCAGGCATGCAGCGGAATGGCTGCTGCGTTCAAGGCGATGCCGATAAAGATGAAATACGATCCGGCTTTGTCCAGGCCGATATAGTCGAACTGGAGACTTCCGCTGCTCTTGACCTGGAGCACGATCCCGGCCAGCAGAAACAACCCGCCGATCAAGTGCACCAGGATGTATCTGAGACCCGCTTCTCTGGCCTGTCTGGTCCTGGAGGCCAGGATGAGAAAAGTGGAGCTGACGGCCATGAATTCCCAGAAGATATACAGGGACAGAAAATCTCCGGCAAAGACCACGCCCAGGGTGCTGCCCGCATAGACCAGACCAGCGACATGCTGGAGGTCGTCATCGACCTGCAGGGCGAACAGGATCCCCAGAAAGGCCATGATGGTGAAAATATACCCGAAGACCAGACTCAATTTGTCCACCCGGCCCAGGACCAGGGTCTGCCCCCAGAACTCCCGGGTCCAGAAGGTGCCTTCCGGAAGCATGAGCAGGACGCCAAAAGCCGCCGCGGGCAAGAGCAGCATGTACACCGATTTCCCCCTGCCCCTGAGGAAAGGGACCAGGATTGATCCGAGGATGAAGATGGCCGCAGGCGGCAGCAGGTTAGCGGTCATAGTAATCCTCTTTGCGCATCACGATCCTTCGCAGGATCTTGGCCAGAAAAATAAGCAGAACGCAGGAGACAAATCCGTAGACCGCAAAGAAGCCGAAGGCCTCTTCCCAGGGAAAACCGTGATGTTTGTGGATGAACAACTCGGCAAGCAGCAGAAGGATCAGGGCGCAGTAGAAGCCACGGAGCAGCCTGCTGACGTTTCTCGGCTTGTCGAATATGCTCAGTTCTGTTCTCATATACTGATCCCCTTGCCTATTACAAAAATGTGTTAATGAATCTTCTGGTTTTGGCCGTTGTCATGAGCATACTTTTGGATCAGTATACACTGCTCCAAGATGTTCATTTTTCAACAAGATAATGTAGTTCAATATACCCTGACCCGAGTAAAAATGGTGGAGCAGCCTATGAACCACTCGAACCAGCAATGATCTATACTGATCCAACTTAGCTTTTTGAGAAATTTAGACATAGAGCCTTGGGATCAACAGTCTTTGTTGTAAAAACCAAAATTGAATCAGTATATGGGCAACTAACTCGCAGTCTTCGAGTATTTTTTAGAACATAAAAATGGAAAATAAGTAGAAGCAGGCCACGGCTACCGCAATATGAAAAACAGTCCTGTAGCCGGGAACCGGCTCATGCTCCAGAATTTCCCGCTCTTTGCCCATAACCTCTTTTTCGGTACTGACTATGTATTTTCCCCTACTCATAACGATATCTCTGCCCCATGCCAATTTCTGACTTCGTATCAAAGTTTTGACATTTAAGCATAAAAATTTAAAATGATTGCATAAATTTTTAATGGCTTTAAAATTTGACACAATCTCGAAATTCGAATTTCGTGCTTCGAATTTATGCAAAAAAACACTTGTCCAAACACATCAGGGAATCTGCAGTCCCGTCCTGATCAGATTCACGAACATGTCCGGGTAAAAAAACAAGGCCACGGAAAGAGCCGCCGTGATCAGCAGAGGGACCAGGCAGCACAGCGGCGCCTCCCGGATGCCGGACAAGGCTTGTTCCCCCTGCCGGCTTTCGGCAAAGAATGCCCGGTAGACGATGGGCAGGAAATAGAATCCGTTTAAAAAGGAGCTCAGCAAAAGCACGAACAGAAAAAAGATCTGGCCCGAGTCAATGGACCCCAGGACCAAAAACCACTTGCTGAAAAACCCGCCGCTGGGCGGCAGGCCGATAACCCCCAGGGCGCCCACGAAAAAGGCGGCAAAGGTCAGGGGCATCCTCTTGCCCAGTCCGTCCATCTGGCTTACGTACTTCCGGCCCGAGGCCACAAAAATGGCCCCGGCACAGAAAAACAGGGTGATCTTGCCAAAGGCGTGCATGGCGATATGGATGACTCCTCCCAGGACCCCTTCCGGCGTGAGCAGGGCCACGCCGAGCACGATGTAGGAAAGCTGACTGATGGTGGAAAAGGCCAGCCTCCGCTTGAGCTCATCCTGGGACAGGGCGATCAGGGAGCCGACCACGATGGTCACCGAGGCCAGACCGGCAATAATCGGCCCGAGATCATTAGCGGCTAAGAGATCCAGGCCGAAGACACCGGTCAGGACCCGAACTATGCTGAAGACCCCGACCTTGACCACGGCTACGGCGTGCAGCAGGGCGCTGACCGGGGTCGGGGCGACCATGGCAGCGGGCAGCCAGGAATGAAAGGGCATGATCCCGGCCTTGGCAAACCCGAAGACAAACATCAACAGCAGGACTATCAGGGCCGGTTTGGAGAGCTGGCCTTCGAAGATCCCCAGGGTGGAAAATTCAAGGGTTCCGGTCAGATGATAGCAGAAGAGCATGGCCGGCAGGACCAGGCCGATAGAGGTCCCCAGGATAAAAATCAGATACTTGCGTCCGGATATCCTGGCTTCCCGGTCCTGGTGGTGGGTCACCAGCGGGTAGGTTGCCAGGGACAGGACTTCATAAAAGAGATACAGGGTCAACAGATTGGCGGAAAAGGCAACGCCGATGGTCGCGGAAAGGGCCAGGGCAAAGAAGGAGAAGTACCTGGTCTGCCCGTGTTCCTTCAGTCCCCGCATATATCCGATGGAATAGAGGCTGGTCGGAAGCCACAGAAACGAGGCCACCAGGGCAAAGAGCATCCCCAGCCCGTCGACTCGAAAAGAAAGGGCGGCTCCGGGGGCTATCTCGACCAGGGTGTAGACGATCTCCTGTCCTTGAAGCACCGCCGGAAGCATGGAGATCACCAGGACGAACTTGACGGCCCCGGCCAGAAAAGTCCAGGTCTCCCGGACATTGGGCCGATTAGAGGCTGAAATAAGCACCGGAATGACGCACAAAGAGACCAAGACAGCCAGAAGGGGTCGAATGGAGATGAGCTGATCCATGAAGTGCAGAACCTTTTTCTTTTGAGTGCGAAGCCTACATGCGAAGGAATGGAAGGATGATGGTTTCCACAATGAAACCGGAATACACCCCGACCACGACCAGGGATAGAGAGGTCAACCCAAGGGGGATGAGCATGGAAACCGGTGCTTCCTGCAGGTTCACAGCCCGGGACATGTCTCTGTGCCCGTCTGCTTCAGGTTCGAAAAACCCTATCTCAAAGACCCGGAAGAACAGGACAGCGCAAATCAGGCTGCTCAGGATCAGCGCGGCCACAAAAGGGTAGGCCCCGGCCTGAAGGCCGCCCAGGATCAAATACCACTTGCTGAAAAATCCGCAGGTCGGAGGCACACCGATGATGCTCAGACCGGCCAGGACAAACCCGGCCATGGTCCAGGGCATCCTGGCAAACGCACCCTGCAGGTCGGTAAACCCAGCCCCCTTCAGACGGTACATGAAATTGCCCAGGACCAGAAACAGGGCAAAGGTCATCAGGGCATCGTTGACAATGTGCAGGACCGCACCGCTCAAACCGAGTTCATTGCCCAGCCAGGCCCCGCCGACCATGTACCCGATCTCGGAAACGATGATATAAGCCAGCATCTTTCTCAGATCATGCTGGGCAAGGGCCATGATTGCTCCGGCCAGGATAGCCAGAGTAGAGAGCCAGACCACCGCCTGGCTCAGGTCGAGTCGCTCAAAAACGTAGTCCAGGCCGAAGACGGTCAGCATCAGCCTGATCATGACATAGACCATGACCTTGGTCATCAGGGGGGCGATGACCCTGGCCGCGGCCACCGGTGCATAGGTATAGGCATTGGGCAGCCAGACATGGAGCGGAAACAGGGCCATCTTGATCCAGACCCCGATCATGCAGAAGACAAAGGCTACCAGCACGGCACTGGAAGAGTACAGTGGCTCTATGAGTCCGGCCACGTCGACCATGTTCAAAGAACCGGTCATGATGTACAGGTAGCCTACACCCAGCAGATAAAAACTGGCCCCGATCACCCCGATAAAGACGTAGTTCAGGCTGGCCAGGGGACCCCGATCCGGGTCTCCCATGGCGATCTGGGCGTAACTGGTCAGGGAAGTGATCTCCAAGAGGACATAGAGGTTGAAGAGATCGCCGGTGCTGGCCACCCCCAGGAGCCCGGTCACGAACAGGAGATAGATGCTGTAAAAGGTGCCCGGACGGTCCTCCATGTCCTGCAGGACGCTTCTATGACTGGCCGCGAGGTTCAAAAGGGCGATCAGGACCACCAGCATTATGACGAGCCCGCTCAAGAGGTCGATCCTGTATTCGATCCCAAAGGGAGGGGCCCAGCCGCCCATCCGATACTGGACCACCCCGGTGTCGATCACCTGCAAGAAGAGCCTGAAGGCGGCATAGGCTGAAACAGACAGTCCGATCAGGGCGGTCGGAAAACACAGCCTCTTTTCCAGCCAGCTGAAACCGCTGCAGAACAGGGCGGCCACAAACGGGGCCAGAACGACGACCGCAGGAAAGACGTTAGTCATGGATTCCGACCTCGGGCTGTTCCGGCTCGACCCGGGTCAAACGCATCCGGATTTCGTCTTCCTCCAGGGTCTGATAACGCTGGTAGACTTTCACGGTCAGGGCCAGGGCTACCCCGAAGGTGGCTACGGAGACGACGATGGCCGTCAGCATGAGCACATGGGGCAGGGGATTGATGTAGTCGGCGGCCTGGATGACCGTGTGACCCGCACCATGTCCGCCATGGGCGTTCTCTATGATCGGAATGGTGGCCCCTTTTTTATAACCGATGGAAACATAGAAGAGGATGATCGAGGTTTGAAAGATGTTCATGCCCACCAGCTTCTTGACCAGGTTGTTCTTCACGATCATGGCATAGAGCCCGATCATCATCAATACGATGTACAGCCAGTAGTTATACTTGGCCACAATCTGCGTCAGGAGTTCAGCCATATATAGAATTTTGGATTTTGGATTGTTAAGACAAAGAATAAGAGCTGGTTATCTGGCATAAATCAAAAAACTATACTGATCCAACTTAGCTTTTTGTGAAATTTGGGCCTGGAGCTTTTGGGATCGCCAGTCTTTGTTGTAAAAACCAAAATTGGATCAGTATATTTCTTAAAGGATATCCTCCGCTCTCTGCCCTCTTCTCTTGCCGACGTCCGACCTCCGACATCCGACG
>JAIPER010000204.1 GCA_021737115.1 Desulfohalobiaceae bacterium | reverse complement strand
ACACCCTTCAACCCGGGAGCGGACGAGGACATTTTCCAGACTGACCAAGTCCAGGCCGTCGTCCTTTAGATCGATCCCCAGAAAGACCGGTCGCTGCATTCTGAAGGCGGCCAGGGCCCCGGCAAAGGTCGGGCGCTCCACGACGATCCGGTCCCCGGAGTCGAGAAACAGCCGGCCGACCAGATCCAGGCCCTGCTGACCCGAGGAGGTGATGAGCACGTTTTCCGGATCAAGCCTGACCTCCTCCCTCCGGAGATAGGCGATCACGGCCGCGATGAGATCGGGTTCACCTTTAATGGCCGAGTACTGCATGATCTTCTCGCAGTCGCGGGACAGTCGTTCTTGACTGAAGTCAAGGAACTCCCGCCGGGGGAAGGTGTCCGGGGAAGGCAGGCCCCCGGCCAGGGAGATGACCTCCGGATCATTGATCATGGCCAGCTGCTTGCCGATGGAATACCCGGCATAGTCATGCATGTTGGCGGCGTATCGTGTGGTCCAATCTTCCATAATTATTCCCAATAACCAAGCTACCCGGTCAGGGGTCGTTTCAAGAAATTAAAAGGGGTTCACCAGGACAGCGGCCTCTGAATACGTCAAGCGCGGCACTTTGTCCACCTCCCCCTGGACAAACAAGCGCCATGCGACCGGATCAACCCCAAAGTCGTCGTGGCACGCGGCCCGAAGAAACCCTACTTGCCGTTTTTCGAAAACTGTGTATAATAATCTGTTTTAACGAGTCATACTGATTCGGTATTGGTTTTCCGCCAAGGTCCCCTGCCTTCAGACTTCGTAGCAGCGTCTGAACACTTACACGTAATTATTTAAAATAATAGTAAATATTTTTAATGTATTTAAAATTGGACATAGTATCGATTTAGTGCTTAGACTTTATCATAACTCAGGAGCCTTCTGTTTATGAAAAATCTGTTCGTAACCGCCCTGTTCCTCTTTTTTTTCACGACGTTACCGATGCAGGCGGCCTTTGGCGCTTCCCTGGCCCCTATTCACCTGGACGCCCATATGAGCACCAGATACAGCGACGATCTGCCCGGTCTCTTGAAAAAACGCTACATCCGTGTCTTGACCACCATGAACCAGATGAACTTCTTCATCTCCAACGGGCAGCTGGCCGGCTACGAATACGAGTTGCTCAAAGGCTATGAAAAGTTTTTGAACAAACAGATCGCTGACAGTGACTTAAACCTCGTGCTGGAGTTCATTCCAGTCTCCAGGCAGGACCTGCTCCCCAAACTGGTGAAAGGATACGGGGACATAGCAGCCGCCGGACTGACCATCACCCCGGAGCGCGAGAAAAAGGTGGCCTTTACCCAGCCGTATCTCACCGGAATCGATGAAATCGTCGTCACCCGCAAGGGAGAGTATAACTTTCAGGATGTGTCCGATCTATCCGGAGAAACCGTCTTTGTTCGAAAAAGCAGCAGTTACTACCAAAGCCTTGTCGATCTGAATGCCAGGCTCCAAAAACAGGGAAAAAGACCGGTTCGCATCCTGCAGGCCCCGGAAACCTTTGAGACGGAAACCATCCTGGAACTTGTGGACGTGGGCGGGGTGAACATCACCGTTGCCGACAGCCACATTGCCGAAACCTGGAGTCAGGTTCTTGAACATATTGAACTACATAAGGATATCGTCCTGCACAAAGACTCCAGGATCGCCTGGATGGTCCGCAAGGACAATCCCGAGCTCCTCTCCAGTCTCAATAAATTCTTACAGACCCATAAGAAGGGGACCTTGAACGGAAACATCTATTTCAATCGTTACTACAACGATGATAGAAAACTGAAAGACCCCGGCGACATCGAAAATTGGACCAAGTTGAAACGATACAAGAGCGTCATCAAAAAATATGCAAAACAGTACGACTTCGACTGGGTGCTCATCCTGGCCATGGCTTTTCAGGAATCAGGGCTTAATCACGACTGCAAGAGCCCGGCCGGGGCGGTCGGCCTGCTGCAGGTCCTGCCCTCCACGGCCGAGGACGACCGAATCAACATCGATCATGTCGGCCAGCTGAAAAACAACATCCAGGCCGGAATCAAATACCTGGCCCTGCTCCGGGATCATTACTTCAGCGAACCGGGCATACCGCCACGGGACCGGGTCCGTCTGGCCCTGGCCGCTTATAACGCCGGTCCTGCCAAGATAAAGAGAGCCCGGGACCTGGCTGAAAAAATGGGCCTTGACCCCAATCACTGGTTCCGCAACGTCGAACTCGCGGTCCTGCGCTTGACCGGTCAGGAGACGGTTCGCTATGTAAGCAACATCAACACCTACTACTTCCTCTACAAATCACTTTTAGACTAGAACTCGTATGTCAGCTTTGCCA
This sequence comes from Desulfohalobiaceae bacterium, assembly GCA_021737115.1. Taxonomy (GTDB): domain Bacteria; phylum Desulfobacterota; class Desulfovibrionia; order Desulfovibrionales; family Desulfothermaceae; genus JAABTT01. The sequence continues at coordinate 4,241 of JAIPER010000204.1, read as the reverse complement.
GAGGCAAAGCTGACAATTGACAAACACAAGCCGGCATGGGAAAAATCAGAAAAGCCCCCAACGATTCTGAGGTAAGAACCCATTGAATGAAAACATGACCGGTTTTATTGCACCGATCCAAAGAGCAGCCGCTCTCTTTCGTGCCTGGAAAATCATTCTGCTTCTGTGCGGGCTGCTTTTTGTCTGGTCCTGCAGGCCCGAGATCGAGCCCCGCCCAGGCTTTTCGTCTCTCAATGAAAAAGAGATCGACTCAGTTCTCCAGGAGCTGGATCCGTCCGCCCAGGGCCTTGACTCCTGGCTGGACATAGAGGTTCCTTTACGGCGGAGCCTGGAGTATATAAAATCCAAACCTGAAACCCAGGCGGCGATCACGGCTTACGGCCTGAACCTGACCTGGCTCGATCTTCGGATCACCGTCGAGCGTCTGCTCGGGCTCTTGCCGGAACTGGACCGGAGTCCCGAACTTCTTCGCCAAAATTTTCAGTGGCTTGAACTACGCCCGCCATCGCTGCTAACCGGATACTATGAACCCCTGCTCGAGGCCTCGCTCAGCCCGGACCCGGATTATCCCCATCCTGTCTATGGTCTGCCCCGGGATTTGCAGATCGCGGATCTGGGCCGATTCCATCAGAGGTGGCAGGGCCAGAGGCTGATTTACCGAATACACGAAGGCAGCATAGAACCCTACCCGAGCCGGCGGGCCATTGAACAGGGGAAGTCCCTGCAGGCAAAGGCGGAGATCATCGCCTGGGCCAAGGACCTGGTGGATGTCTTCTTTTTACAGATTCAAGGTTCGGGCCGGCTCCTGCTTCCGGACGGCTCGCTGCAACCAATCGGCTATGCCGGGAAAAACGGCAGGCCTTACCGTTCTCTCGGCCGGCACATGGCCGAAAAGGGGCTGCTCGACCCGCATCGGATCAGTATGGGCTCCATCCGGGAACACCTGGAGAAAAACCCCGAGTTGTTGCCGGAGATTCTCTATTCGAATCCCAGCTACGTCTTTTTCCGGCTCAGAGAGTCCGGCCCATACGGGGCCATGAACCAGGAACTCACCTCTCTGGTCAGCCTGGCCGTCGATCCGGAAATCCTGGCCCTCGGCTCCGTGCTCATGTTCCAGGCCGCCTTGCCGGATCCCGGGGGAGAGGGTACTATCCCGGTGTGCGGTCCTGGACTGGCCCAGGATGTCGGCGGGGCCATCCAGAACCACCACCTGGACCTCTTCTGCGGTTTCGGGTCGAGGGGAGGGGCTCTGGCCGGAGTGCTGAAAGAAAAGGCCAGGATCTGGCTGCTTCTGGCCAAGGAGTGACCCATGACACGCTACGAACCAGTCATCGGGCTGGAGGTCCATGCCCAGTTGAAGACCCGGTCCAAACTTTTCTGCTCCTGTCCCACGGACTTCGGGAAACGACCCAACGCCAACACCTGTCCGGTGTGCGCGGGTATGCCCGGCGCCCTCCCGGTGGTCAACAAAAAAGCCGTGGAATACGCGGTGAAACTGGCCCTGGCGGTTCAGTGCAGCATCAATCAGCATTCTATATTTGCCCGAAAGAATTACTTCTACCCGGACCTGCCCAAGGGCTATCAGATCTCCCAGTACGAGGAACCCCTGGCTGAAAACGGCCGCTTGAGCATCTTGAGCGAGGACTCGGACAAAAGCATCGGGATCACCAGGATCCACATGGAGGACGACGCCGGAAAATCCATTCACTCCTCGGTCGAGAACCAGAGCTATTGCGACCTGAACAGAACCGGCGTGCCCCTCATCGAAATCGTCAGCGAACCGGACATCCGCTCCCCTGAAGAGGCGGTCGCCTACTTGCGGGGCCTGCGTTCCATATTGATGTATCTGGGGATCTGCGACGCCAACATGGAAGAGGGCAACTTCCGCTGCGACGCCAATGTCTCACTCCGCCCGATCGGGCAGGACCCCTTCGGGATCAGGACCGAGCTCAAGAACATGAATTCCTTCAGGCACGTGCAAAAGGCCCTGGAGTATGAAATCAAGAGGCAGGAGGGGCTGCTGTCTGACGGTGAAACAGTCATTCAGGAAACCCGCCTCTTTGACGATGCCAGAGGGGTGACCAAGTCGATGCGGGGCAAAGAAGAGGCCCACGACTACAGATACTTCCCCGATCCCGATCTGATCCCCCTCAGACTGGCGGAAACCGACATCAGGCAATGGGAGGCGGACCTGCCTGAACTGCCACGGACCAAAAAACAGCGTTTCCAGCGCCAGTACGTGTTGCCAGAGTACGACGCCGCCATCCTGACCGCGGAACGGCATCTGGCCGATTACTTCGAAGAGACGATCAACCAGGGCTCCCTGCCTGCCAAAGTGGTCAGCAACTGGATCATGACCGATGTCCTCCGCGAATTGCGGGAAAAAAACATGGCCCTTTCCGAATGCAGCTTCGGGCCGTCCCAGTTTGCCGCCTTGCTTAAACTCGTCGACTCGGGTAAAATAAGCGCTAAGACAGGCAAGCAGATCTTTCCCGAAATCTTTGCCAGAGGGTTGGATCCCGAGCAATACGTCGCGGACAAGGGATTTGTTCAGATATCGGACGATACGGAACTGAACCGGATCGTGGAAGAGGTCCTGGCCGAAAACCCCGGTGAATTGAAGGCCTATAAAGAGGGCAAAACCAAGCTGTTGAGTTTTTTTATGGGGCAGGTCATGAAAAAAACCAAAGGCCAGGCCAATCCCAAACTGGTCACTGAAAAACTCAAAGAAGTCCTGAAATGAAAAATCATATCCGATTTTCAGAAAGCGAACAGGCCCTCTTTCTTCTGGATCAGAGGCTGCTGCCTGATAAGGAGAAGTGGTTTGTCTGCCGCCGGGTCAGGGATGTGGTCGAAGCCATTCAGACCCTGGTCATCCGGGGGGCTCCGGCTCTGGGGGTTGTCGCCGCTTATGGCTGCTGTCTGGCCGCGGCCTCCCAGGACCATCAGGATCCGGAATGGCAGAAAGTCGTGAACGACAAGCTGAATCAACTGGCCCGGGCCAGACCCACCGCCGTGAACCTGAGCTATATCGTGGCCCGAATGCGCGGGTACTGGAAGGCGGACGCCGATATCGGACTCAAGGACCTGTGCTGGATGTGGCACCAGCTGGCCAAGGATGTCCACCTCGAAGACATTTCAGCCAACAAGGCCATGGGACGAATCGGGGAAAAACTCCTGGCCGACGGGCAGACGGTCATGACCCACTGCAATGCCGGGGCCCTGGCCACCGGCGGTTACGGAACCGCCCTGGGGGTGATCCGGGCCGCCAAATCCAGCGGAAAAATAATTACTGTGATCGCCAATGAAACCAGACCCTTTTTGCAAGGGTCGCGCCTTACCGCCTATGAACTGCACAAAGACGAGATCCCGGTCAAGATAGCCTGCGACAACGCAGCCGGACTGCTCATGGCCAAAGGATTGGTGGATTCGGTGATCGTCGGGGCCGATCGTATTGCGGCCAATGGAGACACCGCGAACAAGATCGGCACCTACTCTCTGGCCCTGCTGGCCAGGGAGCATTCCATTCCTTTCTACGTGGCCGCACCCAGTTCCACCTTTGACCCGGAAACCAGAACCGGGGAAGACATCCCCATTGAAGCCCGTCCGGATGCTGAAGTCACCCGTCTTGGCGGGCAGCAGATCACCCCGGCCGGAGTCCCTGTGTACAACTTTGCCTTCGACGTCACCCCGAGCCGCTTGATCAGCAGCATCATCACCGAAAAAGGACTGCTTGAGCCTCCTTACAAGCAGAGCATTGCCGAGATAGTGGCCAAACGCTACAACTAGCTGGTGCACCAGGGTATGCTTCAGAATTCATTCCCGTTTTCCAAAATTTGGAAATTTTTTTGGACAAGTATATGCAAACTCCCGGTCCACAAACCAGGCCCCCTTTACTTGCCTTACTCGGTCGAACCAATGTGGGCAAATCCACTCTGTTCAACAGGATGATCCGCCAGAACAAGGCCCTGACTCATGACCGCCCCGGCGTTACCAGAGACCGTATCTACGGAGAACTCAAAACCGAAGGCAGGATCTTTGCCGTGGTGGACACCGGCGGGATAGATCCCGAAGGAAAGAACTATCCAGAGCAGGACGTCTTTGCCCAGGCCAGGGAGGCCATGGACGAGGCCGACCTGATCCTGCTGGTGGTCGACGGCAAAGCCGGTCTCAACCCGGTTGACGAGCAGCTTCTGGCCTTTATCAGACGCTCGCAGAAACCCGTCCACCTGGTGGTCAAT
>JAIPER010000203.1 GCA_021737115.1 Desulfohalobiaceae bacterium | reverse complement strand
CATGCCGCATGGCGATGGCATTTGCCTGCCAGCCTCTTATTGCTGGCAGGCAAAAAGAAAACCTATCCGTGTCAATCCGTGTGATCCGTGGGCAATAATCTGCTTTCTGTCATTTTCAAAGTATCCGCGGAAGACTACCGTATACTGAAAAGCGGTGATTATTTCAAATATCCAGTTTGAGCCTCCGGACCGGCGGTTCGGAGGCTCTAACTGGATAACTGGAGAATTGTTTCGATATCCATATGGCTGCCAAAACTCTTAACGAATGACCGGCCTAATTGTCTTTTGGGTCGGGGCAATGTTCAACAAATAAGTCAACTGGGAGTCAACTGAATATGTTTGACCTATAGTTGAACTTGTTGCTATTATTTTACTGATCCAATTTTGGTTTTTACAACAAAGACTGGTGACTCCAAGGGTCCAGGCCCAAATTCCACAAAAACCTAATTTGGATCAGTATACGAAACTGAGATGGGAGATCCATGTAAGGTTCGGCCCTGTTGCGCGACATATCCTGAAACGTGAACCTGGAACCGTGAACCATTTTGGGGTTGTCTGGTAGAGGGTCGACATGAGCTTTAGGCATCATTCTCGAAAAATCAAACAGATCAAAGACTTCCTGGCTTCCTCCAACTGGGTGGACAGCCTAGAGGGGGTATCCTTTCTGGCGGCCGGGGAGTACAATGAAAATTATCTGATCGCGGGCCTGAACAAAACATATGTATTCCGGATCAATCAGGGCAGCCAGTTGGGCCTTGGAGACAGGCAGATCGAATACGAGTACCGGGTCCTCAAGGCCCTGGCCTCGTCAGGGGTGACTCCGAAACCCGTCGCCTGTGAACCCTATCCAAAGAAAATCCAGGGCGGAGTTCTGCTCATGGAGTACCTGCCCGGAAAGCCACTCGACTATGAACAGGACCTGGAGAAGGCCGCCCGGGTCTTCGCCCGGGTGCACACCGCTTCGGTTCCCGAGGGCCTTATGGTCCAACCCGATCCGGTGTTGGACATATCCAGGGAGTGTCATGGTCTGATCCATCGCTATGCGGATCATCCCCTGCACCGTGAAAAAGAACAGATCCTGGACTACTACCAGGCTGTCCAGGGACTGGCTGCCAAGAGCGGGGATCTGTTCGAGAATGAGAACATGTGCCTGGTGAATACCGAGGTCAATTCCGGCAATTTTTTGATCGGAGAATCAGGGGCCTATCTCGTTGACTGGGAGAAAGCCGTGGTTTCCTGCCGGTACCAGGATCTCGGGCATTTCCTGGTCCCGACCACCACCCTCTGGAAGAGCGATCACCTTTTGAGCCAGTTGGACAAGACCCGTTTTCTGGAAGCGTACCGGGAAGCGGCCGGACTGGATCTGGACCTGGAAGAACTCTGGCAGAAGACCAGAGTTCTGGAAAAGACCATCCTCCTGCGCGCCCTGTCCTGGTGCTTCATGGCCTATTACGAGTACACCATGACCGACCGACCCATCCAGAATCAGGACACCTTTGCCAAGATCAAGCAGTACTTGTCGGACATCCCATGGATCTTACGCTCAGTCGCATAGGCAAACGATTCAAGACGAAAACCGTGCTCGAGGACATCAGCTTTGATGTCGGTCCACGGGAACTCGTCTCCGTGATCGGACCTTCCGGGGTGGGCAAGACAACCCTTTTGAAGATCATTGCCCGTCTGGATGCACCCAATGCCGGGGAAGTGGTCTTTTCCAGTCCGCCGTCCAGGAAGAACCCGGTCATTCTGGTATTTCAGGACTATGTCCTCTTTCCCGGCATGACCGTGTGGAATAACATCAGCTTTGGACTGAAGTCGAGGCGATTCAAAAAAGCCGAGATGCGGGATCGGGTCGAACGGATGCTCGATTATTTCCGCCTCCAGGGGCAACGCGATCAATATCCTGCACAGCTCTCGGCAGGTCAGAAACAGCGGGTGGCCATCGCCAGGGCCATGGTCATCAACCCCGCGGTCCTGCTCCTGGATGAACCCTTTGCCAATCTGGACCGCAATCTGAAAATGGAAACCGCCCGCTTTATCAGGAAAACCCAGAAGGAGTTCGGCATTCCGACCGTGAGCGTGACCCACGACCTGGAAGAGGCCTTTGCCATGTCGGACAAGATCGGCATCCTGCTCGAGGGCCGGCTCAAGCAGTTCGATACACCCAAAGAGTTGTATTTCCGGCCGAACTCCCATGATACGGCCAGATTTCTCGGTCCGGTGAACATCATTCCCAGAGAACTCTATCCCTTTTTCGGGGTCAACGGACAGGGAGAGGAAACGGAACAGGTCCTGGCCAGGCCGGAGAGCCTGATCCTGGAATCCCGAGAAAACGGACCGGGCTGGATAAAGGAGATTTCCTTTGCCGGCCACTACATCGCCTATGAGGTCAGCCTCGGGGAGAGGATATACACCGTCTACACGCAGAGGGACAGCTTCAGGCCGGGACAAAGGGTCAATCTGAAGCTGGTGGAATGATGATGGAGCAACCAGAAGAAGCATAGGGCATGGGGCATAGGGCAGAGGGTGGAGAGGGAAGAAAAAGACGGAGGTCGGACGTCGGAGGTCGGAGGTCGGGAAGAGGGGAAGACGGAGATCGGAGGTCGTCTGGCTGGAAATATGTACTTCTTTTTTCTGCAACCGTGAACCTGGAACCATAAAGAAGCTGAGGGCAGAGGACCGAGAACAGAGAACAGAAGATGCTGATATCGTGTGTTTTGTTTGATCAAACCGGCAGTTGTGGGTTCTATATCTGTAGCATACTAGTCTTGTTGCGTATTCTAAAAATCAACTAATCAGTGTCTGAACGAAAACGGTGATTGGACGCAAACTTGCCCAGATACGAGGAACAATAAATTTTGAAACCGCAGTGTATTACAATACATGAGGATTTCAAAGTTTTGCAGTGATGAAGTAGATGGGTGAGTTTGCGTCCAAGCACTAATTTATGAGGTCCACAATGAGGCGCACAAAAGGCATTTCCTTGCTGATCTTCTGTTTCCTATCTCTTGTTATATACATTCCAACACAGGCCGGACAGCACCCTCTGCTGGAGAAAACCTTCAGGCAGATCGAAGAGCAGGCCGAGGGGACCGAGGTCAGATGGTACATGTTCGGGGGCTGGGCCCATGTTAATGCCTGGGTGGACACCTATGCAGCCGATGAGATGAAAAAGCGCTACGACATCGAGCTCAACCGTGTCCCCATGGACGCGAGCGTGTTTGTGAACAAGCTGCTCAATGAAAAGGCCGCGGGAAAGGAGCAGGGAACCATTGATCTTTTGTGGATCAACGGGGAAAACTTCAAAAACGCCAAGGAAGCCGGCCTGCTCTTCGGGCCGTTTGCCGGGAAGCTTCCGAACAGCCAGGACTACGTGGCCCCCCGGAGCGTGGCCCATGATTTCGGATATCCGGTGGACGGCTACGAGGCCCCGTGGGGCCGGGCCCACTTCGTCCTCGAATATGACTCAGCCGAGATCGCCTCTCCCCCACAGACCGTTGTCGCTTTCAAAGAGTGGATCAAGGCCAATCCCGGCCGCTTCACCTATCCGCAGCCTCCGGATTTCACCGGCTCTGCCTTCATCCGCCAGATCTTTTACGCGGTCACCGGCGGGCACGAACAGTACATGCAGGCCTTCGATCAGGATCTTTTCTCCAGGCAGAGCCCCAAATTGTGGTCTTTTTTGAACGAGATCGAACCCTGGCTGTGGCAGAAGGGGCAGACCTATCCCCAGGACAGCGCTCGCCTGGACAGCCTCTTCTCCAGAGGGGAGGTGGCCTTTGGCATGTCCTACCACCCGCCCCACGCCCAGAACAAGATCCTGGAGGGAGCCTATCCCGAAACAGTGAGGACCTTTATGCTTGAGGAAGGTTCTCTCTACAACACCCACTACACCGCCATACCCTTCAACGCGCCGAATAAGGCCGGAGCCATGCTCCTCTCCAACTTCCTCCTATCGGTGGAGGCCCAGCTGTCCAAGTATAGTCCTCAGAACTGGGGCGATTTTCCCGTCCTGGACATGGACCGGTTGAGCCCGAAAGAGCGGAATCGATTTCAAAACGTCAATCTCGGTCCAGCTACCTTGCGTCCAGCCGAACTCGCCCGGGCGGCCGTCCCCGAAATCCCGGCCGCCTACCTGGAGGCTCTGGAGCAGGGCTGGGAGGAACATGTTTTGCGATAGAGGATTGAGTAACCCATATTAAGAAAATGAATTGCCCCTGGATTCCGGCCTTCGCCGGAATGACTCGTATGAAACTTCATTTGTTTTCAAAAAAGCAGACCTGCTGAAGAAAAGGGATTCGTCACTCGAAGACTCGTTCAGAATGACAAGCAAAGGTAAAGGCTCAATAGTGTTGTTCCTTCGAAGACTCAGGAGGGGCTCTGAGTGAGTCCGCCTGCCCGGTTAAATCTCTGTAAGCGAAGCGCATTTAACTGTGGCGAACGAAGAATCTCTCTGCCAAGAACTGGGTTATTCAGTAAGCATGAAGTTTCTGCCTCGATCAAACTGGCAATTGTTGTCTTCAACCCAATTACACAACATCATGACCATATTCTTAAATATATTAAATAATTACATGTCAGCTTTGCCAGAGGCAAAGCTGACAGTGAACCCTGTCTTCTATGAAAACCAAATTCCTGCTCAAACTCAGCCCCCTGCTTCTGCCCTATCTGGTCCTGTTTTGCGGCGGGGTGTTTCTGACCTTCAGCCAGTCCCTGGGGTTTTTGACCCCGCTGCCTTATGAAGGGGGCCTGGCTGAGGCCTACGGCAGCATTCTGTCCAGCCCGTCCTTTTACTCCTCCTTCTTCTTCTCCCTGCAGGTGGCTGCACTATCCGCCTTCCTGGCTGTGGCCGCCGGGACGCTTTTGGCCTACTGGGTCTGGAAGCTGCCTGCAAAACTGCAGACAGCGGCCCTGATCTACAAAATTCCACTGATACTGCCTCACATCGCCGTGGCCTTTGTCGTGCTCCTCTTTTGGAGCCGATCAGGAATCGTGTCCTCGTTGGCTCATTCAACCGGGCTGATCGAGGGAATGCAAGGGTTTCCCAACCTGCTCTACTCGGGCTGGGGACTGGGGATGATCCTGGCCTATGCCCTGAAGGGCACACCCTTTGCCATGCTCCTGGTCATGGCCCTGCTCCTGCGTTTCGACACCAGGCAGATCCAGACCGCGGCCATGCTCGGCGCTTCCAGGCTGCGCACCTTTGTCCGGGTCGTTTTGCCCAGGGTGGCGCCGGCCATGCACACCGCCTTCATCATCCTCTTTTTGTACAGTTTCGGAGCCTTCGACATTCCCTATATCCTGAGCGAAAGCCGGCCCGGCATGTTGAGCATCAATGTCTACAATCTCTACTTCAAGAGGGACCTGGCCCGGCGTCCCGAGGCCATGGCCATCCTGGTGATCATGTTCTGTTTCGCTGTCCTGTTCATCTTTGCCTACACCCGGGTGGTGAACAGGCTGGAAAACGTGGAGCGCAAGATATGAAACACGCCTTTGTGTTCGGGCTTTTGGTGCTGCTCTTCATCCTGCCGGTCATAGTGCTGATCCTTTCCAGCTTCGCTCCGGGCTGGCGCTTTCCCGAGATCTGGCCCGGTGAGTTCAGCCTGAAGGGGATCGAATTCCTGGCTTTGCATAAAGAGAAGATTTTGACCGCCCTTGGCTCCTCTTTTGTGTTTTCCCTGGTAACAGTTCTGGTGACGCTGGGCATGTGTCTTCTGCCGGCATCGGTCTTTGCGGGGTCAGAATTTTCCGGCAAGGCCCTCCTGGAAGGGCTGCTTCTGACCCCGGCCCTGGTGCCGCCCATGACCTTTGCCATGGGCCTGCATTTTCTGTTCATCAAGTTTTTTCTGGCTGACACCATGCCCGGGGTGGTCCTGATCCTGGCCATGTTCAGCTATCCCTACATGTTCAGAGCCCTGGTGGCCGGGTATCAGACCATGGGGCAGGAGTACAGGGTCTGTGCCCGGAATCTGGGAGCGGGGAGGCTGAGGACCCTGCTGACCGTAGAGCTCCCTCTGCTTTTGCCGGCCATCGTCGCCGGGGGAAGCGTGGTCTTTCTGGTGGCCTTTTCCGAGTACTTTCTGGTCTTTCTGATCGGCGGGGGCAGTGTGCCTTCCTTCACCGGCTACCTTTTCCCCTTGCTCAGCTCCTCCAATCGCTCCCTGGCCTCGATCCTGACCCTCATTTTTCTCTTCCTGCCCATTTTTTTCTTTCTGGTCCTGGATACGACCCTGATCCGGGTCTACCGCAAGAAAGGGATTATATAGAATTTTAGATTTTGGATTTTCGATTGTTAAGACAAAGAATAAGAGCTGGTTATCTGGCATAAATCCAAAAATTTTTTCTTAAAGGCTATAACCTGAATCTTACACGAGGCTATACTTTTCTGAAATCATTTTATCCCCTGCATATCCAGTTCAAAAGCCGGTCAGTTCGAGACCGGCAAATACGGCCAGGGCGATCAGAGTGAAGGAGGCCACGGAGACAGGGATGTTCAGGTTCAGCCATTGGGGGAAGGTGATTGTGCCGAATTCACCTTTCTGCAGGATGCCGGCGGACAGCTTCGGGTACATCCGGGCGTAAACCATGCCT
>JAIPER010000202.1 GCA_021737115.1 Desulfohalobiaceae bacterium | reverse complement strand
AGGATTACACACCTGGAAAGGGTGGGTGGAAGACAAACCTTCAGGGATTTGAAAACTTAAAAAATTCAAATCGATTAGAGGCTTATGGCAGCACACTGTCTTACAGAAGGTATTCAACAGATTTCCCCTTTTTTCCTTTAGGCAACAACTGGGATGATACTGCTACAGGCGGATATGGGGCTGATAAGATTTATGTTGTACAGACGAACCAAAAAGTAATTCAACGCTGCCTCCTCATGACCACCGACCCTGGTGACCTGGTCTTCGATCCCACCTGCGGCTCCGGCACCACCGCCTATGTGGCTGAGCAATGGGGGCGGCGCTGGATTACCTGCGACACATCACGGGTGGCCCTGACCCTGGCCAAACAGCGCCTCATGACCGCCTCGTTCGATTACTACAAGCTGGCCCATCCCAAAGAAGGGGTGGGCAGCGGCTTTGTGTACAAATCCGTTCCCCACATCACCTTGAAATCCATCGCCAACAATCCGGATATCAGGGAGGGCATGAGCCGGCAGGAGATCGACGAGGCCATCAAAAAGCATGCCCCGCAAGAGACCCTGTATGATCAACCCTCTGTGGACAAGAGCAAATCCAGGGTGACCGGACCGTTCACTGTAGAAGCCGTGCCCTCACCGACTGTCAAGCCCTTGGATGACATCTGGGACGATACCTTCGAGACGGCCGACGAATCAGTGGCCCGTTCCGGGGAGACCGTGCGACAGGGAGAATGGCGGGACGAGCTGTTGAAGACCGGCATCCGGGGCAAGGCCGGGCAGAGGATCACCTTTGCCCGCATCGAGCCTCTGGCCGGGACCCGCTGGCTCCATGCCGAGGGCGAGACCAGGCCGAACGACGAAGGGGCGCATTCGGTCCGGGAAGACCATCCCGAAACCAAGGCGGAGCGGGTGGTTGTCTCCTTCGGCCCTGAACACGCTCCCTTGGAGCAGCGCCAGGTGGATCTGGCCATTCAGGAAGCCCAGACCCTGGTTCCCAGGCCCAGGATCATTGTTTTTGCCGCCTTCCAGTTCGACCCGGAAGCGGCCAAGGACATCGACGAGACCAACTGGCCCGGGGTGACCCTGCTCAAGGCCCAGATGAGCGCGGATCTTCTGACTGATGATCTCAAGAAGAAGCGCTCCAGCAATGAGAGCTTCTGGCTCATCGGGCAGCCGGATGTCGTCCCGGAGAAAATCGGCAAAGGGAAGAAGGGGGCAAAATACAAGATATACGTGAACGGTTTTGACTACTACAATACCAAGACCGGCAACATCGAATCCGGGGGCAGAGAGCGGATCGCCATGTGGCTGCTCGATCCGGATTACGACGGCCGCAGCCTCTTCCCCCGCCAGGTCTTCTTCCCCATGGCCGGGCCCAAGGATGGCTGGAGCAAGCTGGCCAGAAACCTGAAGGCCGAGATCGATGAGGAGCGGATCGAGGCCTACCTGGGCACGGAATCCCTGCCCTTTGAAGCGGGTGATCACCAGCAGGCCGCGGTGAAGATCATTGATGATCGGGGCATTGAGAGCTTCAAGATCCTGGGGCTGGACTGATGGAACATACTCACATCGACCGGTTGATCATCAACTCGCCGTATGAAGAGCCGACCTCCTTTTGGCAGTACAACCGGGACAGGCGGACTTTTTCAGAGATTTCCGGCAGAAGGCCGGCCGGGTATGTGATCGCCTCAGACACCTCCAAGGGCTTTGACGACCCGGGCCGGTTCATCGAGATCCCCCTGGTGAACACGATCCGGAAGCGGGTGCGCGCCTGGCGGGACAGCGGCTACCCCGGGGTGACCTCCATCACCAGGCGCCTTTTGGAGCACTGGAATAATGAAGAGGAATTCGAGACCAGGCGCTTCTTCTTCTGCCAACTGGAAGCCATCGAGACCCTGATCTGGCTGCTCGAAGCGCCGCAGTCCGAAAGGCTCGGTCTGGATATTGCCGGGGACGGGGGCGATTTTGTCCGGGAGTGCGCCAAGATGGCCACCGGGACGGGCAAGACCGTGGTCATGGCCATGGTCCTGGCCTGGCATATCCTGAACAAGGTCAGCTTCCCCCAGGACACCCGTTTTTCCAAAAACGTGTTCGTGGTCGCCCCCGGGTTGACCATCCGCAGTCGGCTCGGGGTCCTGGACCCTTCAAGCCCGGGAAACTACTATGAGACCTTCCGGATCGTTCCCTCCACCCTCCTGGATAAGCTCAGGCAGGGCAAGGTCATCATCCGCAACTGGCATGCCTTGAACTGGGAGTCTGAAGAGCAGGTCGCCAGGAAACACTCGGTGGACAAGCGGGGACCTAAGAGTGACGAGGCCTATGTCCGCGAGGTCCTGGGCGAGATGGCCGGGGCCGGAAACATCCTGGTGGTCAATGACGAGGCCCACCATGCCTGGCGGATTCCGGCCGAGTCCAAGATCAAAGGGATTTCCAGGGACGAGATCGAGGAGGCCACCAAGTGGGTGGGCGGCCTGGACCGCATCCACAGGACCCGGGGCATTTTGAAGTGCTACGATTTCACGGCCACCCCCTTTTCCCCTTCAGGCAAAAAGAGCACGGAAGAGGCCCTGTTTGACTGGATCGTCAGCGATTTCGGCCTAAACGACGCCATCGAGTCCGGCCTGGTCAAGACCCCCAGGGTGGTGGTCAGGGACGATGCCCTGCCTGATGCCAGGACCTATGCCTCCAGGCTCTATCACATCTACATGGATCATGAAGTCAAGGACGACTTGAATCGAAGAGCTGATTCGGAAGAACCTTTGCCTGATCTGGTGAGCAACGGCTACTATCTCCTGGGCTATGACTGGAGCGAGACAGCCAGGGCCTGGCGCGAGCAGGGCTATCCCACCCCGCCGGTCATGATTTCGGTGGTCAACAGGACTGAAACCGCAGCCAGGGTCAAGTATGCCTTTGACCACAACAGGATCCGTCTGGCCGAACTGGCCGATCCCCAAAAGACCCTGCACATCGATTCCAGGGTCCTGGAATCGGCTGAGGCCTCTGAAGAACCCATTGTTGATGTCGATGCCCAAGGGCCGACCGCTTCTGAAGAGAACGGGACCAGGAAATTGACCAGGAAGGAGCAGGCCGAGCTCTTGCGGCGCCAGGTGGACACCGTGGGCAAGGTCGGACAACCCGGGGAGCAGATTCAAAACGTGATTTCCGTAGGCATGCTCTCCGAAGGCTGGGATGCCAAGACCGTGACCCACATCATGGGGCTGCGGGCCTTCAGCAGCCAGCTTTTATGCGAACAGGTCGTGGGTCGGGGGTTGCGGCGGACTTCATACGACGTCGACCCGGAAACCAACCGCTTTGAGCCCGAATATGTCAATATCTTCGGCGTGCCCTTTACCTTTTTGCCCCATGAATCGTCCGAGACCGTGCCTCCTCCGCCTAAACCCAAAACCGCAATCGAACCGGTCAGCGAAAAGAATGAGTACCGGATCAGCTGGCCCAACATCATTAGGATCGACCGGGTCTACAATCCCAGGTTGCAGCTGGACTGGGACCGGGTCGAGCCATTGGAGCTCAACGCCGCCTCCATCGCCAAACTGGCTGAACTGGCCCCGACCGTGGACGGCAAGCCCGATGTGAGCAAGCTCTCGCACATCGATCTGGAGGGCTTGGCCCAGGAATACCGGACCCAGAAGGTGATCTTTGAAACAGCCAGGGACGTCTTTGATCAGATGCAAAAGGAATGGATAGGCAACAGACAGTTCCTGCTGGCCCAGGTGGTCAGGCTGGTTGAGCGGTTCATCACTTCGGACCGGATCGTCATCACCCCGGAGATCTTCGACCGGGACGATCTCAAGCGGCGCTTGATCATCACCCTGTCCATGACCAAGGTCATGCACCACATCTGGGAAGCGATCCGCTTCAGCAACACCACCAGGCTCGTGCCGGTTTTTGACCGGGACCGGCCCATTCGTTCCACCGGGGATATGATGACCTGGTACACTGCCAAACCCTGCACCCAGACCCAAAAGAGTCACATTAACTTCAGCGTTCATGACAGCACCTGGGAGGCGAGCGAGGCCTTCCATCTGGATCATGACCAAAATGTGGCGGCCTGGGTCAAGAATGACCATCTCGGCTTTGAGATCCTCTATGTCTATCGAGGGGTGGTCCGCAAATACCGCCCTGATTTTCTCATCCGCCTGACAAACGGTGAGCATCTGATCCTGGAGACCAAAGGCCGGGATACGGAGCAGGACCAGACCAAACGGCGCTCCCTGGACGAATGGGTTCGGGGGGTGAACGAGCACGGCGGGTTCGGGACTTGGCGATGGGAGGTCTCTATAGATCCAGGAGATATCACGGATATTTTGAGTTCGGCCAGGAGGGGGCGTATATAATCATGACAAGGAACAAAAGATTTATCTTACAAGCAATAAAGAGTTTTGTCCACGAATGCTCACGAATAGACACGAATGAAGAAAGAGATTTTCCAGCCTGCTAATCGCAGCCAGGAAAGCTTCATCCCGCTGTCGCGGGTCAATAAATTCACCGTAGGTGATTAACCTTTCTTCAGGCCGACCTGCCCCATGAAACACACGAAGCGTCCTGCGCAGCAGGGTTTCATCAGGGTCAGGCCGGTAGAAAATTAGCCTGCCCCATGAAATCTTATAGAACGAAGCGTATTTCACTGGGGTGAAATTTTGTGGAGATTAGTGGATAAAAAAACATCTTCTCTTAAAACATATCCTTGGGTAATTGATTTCATTGCCTTGCAATCGTCTATATTATATTTTGGTGGTGAAAAAAATGGCGAGAAGGAGCTGAAAAATGGAAAACAAGGTAACCACCAAGGAAGAGCTGATCAAACGCATCCTGGAGCAACGGGAACGGCTTTTATTTTTGGGCGTCACAAGTATCGGATTATTTGGGTCATTTGTGCGAGGAGAGCAGACCGATTCGAGCGACATCGATATCTTGGTGGAATTTACTCCTGAAAAACATGCCTTTGATAATTTTATGGACGTTTCTTTCCTTCTTGAAGATACCTTGGGACGAAAAGTCGAAGTTGTTACTCCGGAAGGTCTCAGTCCGCACATTGGCCCCCATATTTTAAAGGAGGTGGAACGTGTCCCTGTCACCGCCTGAATACATCCGCCATATTCTTGATGAAATAGATTACAAATACGGCAGGCCAGTCTCTTTGAGAAATTTGTCCGCCTCTGTGCGGGAAGAACCGGACAGCTCCTCAATTTCCAAAATCTTGGCAATGAAACAGGAATTTCCCATACCACAGCCAGAGAGTGGTTATCCATTCTCGAGGCGAGTTACATCATCTTTCAATTGCCCCCTTGGCATGCCAACATTTCCAAGCGCCTGATCAAGACTCCTAAAATCTATTTCTGGGATGTCGGACTGGCTGCCTATCTCCTGGGCCTGGAAGAAGAAAGGCAGGTCAGCCGTGATCCTCTACGGGGAAGCCTGTTTGAAAATATGGTGGTGGCTGAAGTGTTCAAGCAGTACTACCATCAGGGGCGCCGGCCAAGGCTCTTTTTTTACCGCGATGGTTCCGGCAATGAAGTCGATCTCCTCCTTGAACGTGGACAGGATCTGGTCTTGATCGAAATCAAGTCAGGCCAGACTGTGACCAGGCATTTTTTCCAGGGGATGAACCGTTTTGCAAAGATCGTCGGAGATCGGGTCAAGGGCGGTCTTGTTGTGTATGGCGGAAATGATCAACAGGCCAGGTCGGATTGGGAGGTCTGGCCTGTCAGCAATATAGAGGGAATTTTGAACAAGGTTTCTCATTTTTTTGCAGATTGAAAGTTGTAGTTTCAATGTGCAGAATTGTGTCAGATTGGCGGGCCATGATGGAGTGCTTTGTGGAAGCGCTCCGCGGTGGGTTTTTTTACCTGATCAGTAGTGCTCACAGCAGAGATGCGGCTGCAAAAAAATCCTTTTGCAACCGCCAGAGGTCAGTAGTCAGCCCTGCCTCTGGCAGGCCTGACATATAATTATTTAATATGTTCAAGAATATAGGGTACAGCTTTTGTGCTACTGGATTGAAGTCCATAATTGCCAGTTTGATCAATGAAAAAACTGAAGGTTTGTAACAACCGTTCGTCAAGCCTCACTTGATGAAAAGGCAGATTATGTGGATGGATGAAAAGGCAGATGAGTTTTTTTTGCCCAGCGACATTCCTGGGCAAAAAGCGTCATCTCTGGCGCGAAAGCAACCCGGCCCTTGCCGCGACAGCGGCTGGGCCTTCCGCCCGGGGAGAGTCGCCCGGGCGGAAAGAAAAATATCCTCTGCCGTCCCTGCCTTCGTCCCCATAATCAAGCGACTGCAAGGAGCGGTTGTTTCAAAACAGTTCCGAAGTTTCATACGAGAGGTCGGTAAATCCAGAGGATTATAAGAACATTGAGTAACTCGAATCGCTTGCTTTCGACTTTTTGCAGGTACGTCAGCAGAGTAGGAAATAGCAAACATGACCAAGAAAAAAGGTCCGAAACCTTCGCCTCGTCGTTCTTCTATAGCGGACGAGATCATTACTGAAGAAGAATTCAACTGCATTTCGCCGAGTGGTTATCTTGGCAGGTCTGGTGAGTTATGGTTTGCCCGAATTTTTTCAGAGCCATTCCCGGAATGGTCATTGGGCTATTCTGTTGT
>JAIPER010000201.1 GCA_021737115.1 Desulfohalobiaceae bacterium | reverse complement strand
CGTGTCTCATGACTAAAACCATAAATCCGCAAAGAGTTCTCGATTATGCAAGAACATAGTTTAGGGCGGAGCCTAAGAGTCCGCAGGGGGCAGGGATCTCCCATCAGCGAGTCTTAGAAAAGCGAGAGCCGGAAGCGTCTTAGCGAAAGAGAGCCCTGTGACCGGTTCGCTGTCTATAACCGGAGTCTCATACGAGTGAATCAAAAAGGACAGCCCACTGACGGGCCGACTTCCGATGTCCGACCTCCGACATCTGCCCACCGACCACCGCCCACCGTCCACTGCCCACCTCACTCCTCACTTTCTTCCAATCCCCTTGGCTTGGGCAGAACAGGCAGAGCCTGCTCCAGAACACGGCCGACCTGCAGCAATCGGCTTTCTTCGAATTCCTGGGCAAAGAGCTGAAAACCAACCGGCATTCCGCTTTCGGCCCCCAGGCCGCAGGGCAGGCAGAGGCCGGGCAGGCCGGTCAGGTTCAAGGGATTGGTAAAGACATCGGTCAGGTACATCTGCAAGGGGTCGTCCGTCTTTTCGCCGAGTCGAAAGGCCGTGGTCGGGGCCACCGGGGCGCAGATCAGATCGCAGCTGGTCAAGGCCTGGAGGTATTCGTCCCGGATGAGCCTGCGGACCTGGGCCGCCTTGCGGTAATAGGCGTCGTAGTAGCCGGCCGAAAGGACATAGGTCCCCAGGATGATTCTCCTCTGGACCTCGGGTCCGAACCCCTGGCTCCGGCTCTTGACGTACATCTCCATGAGGTCTTTGGCCTCCGTGTCCCGGAAGCCGTAGCGCACCCCGTCGTACCGGGCCAGGTTGGAACTGGCTTCGGCCATGACGATGATGTAGTAGGCGGCAATGGCGTACTGCGACGAGGGCAGGGACAATGGAACGGTTTCCGCCCCCAGTTCCCGGACCAGATCCAGGGTCCGGCTGCAGCGCTCGAAAACTTCCCGGTCCAGTCCTTCTTTTGCGAAATACTCCTCCGGAACGCCGAGCTTGATCCCCTTTAAGTCCCCGAGTTTGTCCAACTCCCCGGGGTAGTCCGGGACAGGCAGCGGTGCGGAAGTGGAATCTTTGGGATCGTGTCCGGCAATGACCCGCAGGATATGGGCCGCGTCTTCTACGTTTCTGGTCAGGGGACCGATCTGGTCCAGGGAGGAGCCGTAGGCCACCAGCCCGAACCTGGAGACCCGGCCGTAGGTCGGTTTCAGGCCAACCAGCCCGCAAAAACCGGCCGGCTGCCTGATGGAGCCTCCGGTGTCGGTGCCCAGGGAAAACGTGGTTTGCCCGGCAGCGGTGCCGGCGGCCGGACCGCCGCTTGATCCCCCGGGTACCCGGTTCAGGTCCCAGGGGTTCCTGGTGGGGCCAAAGGCAGAGTTTTCGTTGGAAGAGCCCATGGCGAACTCGTCCATGTTGGCCTTGCCCACGAGAACGGCCCCGGCCCGTTTCAACCGGCCGACCGCCTCACTGTCGTAAAAGGGGACGAAATCCTTGAGCATCCTGGAGCCGCAGGTCGTGGGCAACCCCCTGGTGGTCAGGACGTCCTTGACGATGACCGGAATCCCCCACAGGGGACGTTCCGGATCCGGCCCCAGTTCGTCCAGGCGATCCGCTTCCAGGAGGGCCTGATCGTGGCAGATGTGCAAAAGCGAATTGATCCGGGGCTCGGTCCTTTCGATCCGTACGAGGCTGGCCTGAACCGCCTCCCGGACTGAACATCGCTTCTCCAGGAGGGCCCGGCGCAGGCCGGTCAGGTTGAATTCAGTTATCTCGCAGGGCCTGGAGTCATCCATGGCATTGATCCTTTTGTGTGTCAGTCCTGCCTCTGGCAGGCCTGACATTTAACTATCCAATATTTAATACAATACACGGGTAAGCTGTTACACTGGTAAAGCTCAATTCTACAGCTGCCAGTTTGATCGAAGGCAGAAAATCCACTGTGGTCTTTGGAACCTTGTTTGTCTTTCGTGACCGATTTTTCATATGAGGTATACTGATCCAATTTTGGTTTTTACAACAAAAACTGGCGCACCCAAGGGTCCAGGCCCAAATTTCACAAAAAGCTAAGTTGGATCAGTATATAAAAGAAAATCAAGGTATCCAATTTTCCCCCTATAGGCTTTAAAAAAAAGTTTTTGGATTTATGCCAGATAACCAGCTCTTATTCTTTGTCTTAACAATCGAAAATCCAAAATCCAAAATCTAAAATTCTATAGGACGTTAACGTTCCAGGGGAAAATTGGATACTAGAAGACCTTGGGGACAATGAAGTGCAGGCCGTCGCTTTCCGGGGCATTTCCTAGGATTTCTTCCTGCTCGTAGTCCTGTTGAACCGTGTCCTCGCGAAAGGGGGTTGCGTGCGACACCGGGGAGTAGAGGGGGGCAACGCCCGCGGTGTCCACTTCATTGAGTGTTTCCATATACTGGAGGATGCTTCCAAGCTGTCCGGCAAAACGTTCCAGTTTTTCCTCGTCTCCTTCCAGTCTGGCCAGGGAAGCAATCTTGGCCACTTCCTGCGTACTGATTTTCATGTCCCGGACCTCGCAGCGTCGGTAAAATAAGTGTTTGGTATAAAAAGCAAAGGGGCCGCAGCATGCGCACAGGCGTCCTCTCCGGATGCCCTCAGAGGGCCAAAGCCTTTATTCAGGGCTCCATCTGTGTGTTGTCGGGCTGTTCATTCCTTCTTTGCTTCCCCTTCTCTTCTTCAGGGAAGCAGCCTCGATTTTGCAGATAGTTGAAGAGGACGTACTCATACTCTTTGTGCATCTGATCCCTGCGCTGTTTGAGCCTGGACAGGGAAACCGGGGCCAGTTTCCCGCCAGAGAGTTGAAAGACGAAGAGTTCCTGCCGGGCCTTGCCCCGGGAGTCCCATTGCAGCGGTGCCATACTCCAGGAAAATCCGGAAAGGGACTGCAGGGCTGTCGGCAGGTCGGCGTTATTTTGAAAGAGGCTGTGAACAAGGCGCTGGGAAAAGCGGGTGAAATCATAGCCGAGGGCTTTCCAGAAATCCGGATCTCCCTGGGCTGAAGAATCGAGGCCGTGCTTCAGTTTCGTGACCGCAGGGGCGGGATTTTCCGACCACCAGGCCTTGGGAACCAGGGCCAGCTTATAGTAGTTGCTATCCAGGTCCGCAGTCACCGTATCGATCTGCTGACTCCAGAGAGTCGGTCCGAGGAAAAACATCCGGTACTCATCGAAGAAGAAAAACTCGGGAATAATCCTTCTTGCGGTTGAAAAGCCGTCCGGGATGAACACCGCCTGGAAATCAGGGGAGGGCTTGAGTGGAAGCTGGCAGTCTTGTTCTTCATCAGCCTCCCCGGGGTTCAAGGCCGGGTACTGTGCAGGGATCCGAAGAAAATCGGCCAGCAGGCCGCGATAATCGGGGTCGTTTGCCGAACCGTATCCGGTCAGGGCCGTGATTTCGCCCTGCTGGCGCCGAACTTCACGGGTAAAGGCCCGGGCCATTTTGCGGCCGTAATCGCTTTTGGGATAGATGATGCCGTATTGATGGACATCCATCTCCCGGCTGAGGACCTCGATCAGAGGGCGAATCTGATCCTGCCTGGAAGGAAAGAAACGATACCCGTCTATTCCTTCCTGGCCGGGGTTAAGAGCAGAGCGGAAGGTAAAAAAAGTCAAATCCCGATGAAGCCCGGATTCATAGATCTCCTGCCAGGTTGAAGGACGCAGGGGGCCTCCGACGAGAACACAGTCCCCGGGCAGAGCGGCGAGCTCGGTTTTCCATTCAGGATCAGCCGTATTGATGATCCGGACCTTGAGTCTGATACCCTGGCGAAGGAGTTCCCACTGAGCCACATCCGCCCCTTTGGCGATCTTCCATCCGATCTGGCTGTAAGAACCGCTGAGGGGCAAAAGCAGGGCTGTCTGAATAGCAGCCGGTCCGGGTTCGCCGGTCAGGGCTTTGAATTCCGGGGCGAGTGCCTCCTGCAGGGCGGGATCAAGGGACTTGTAGATCGTGTTCAAGCGGACCCGGGCCTGAAGTTCGCCCAGTTCCCCGGTCTGGAGTTGTTTTTTGACAAGGTGCCAGCTGAATAAGGGGCATGGAAATTTTCCGGGTTGATCTACCGGGCAGGTTTGTTCCAGCCTGCTCAGGGAATCCAGGTCCTGTTCCGATAAAAAGCGGGACAGAAACTCTCCGGTCTGTCTGCGTTTTTCATCGCTGTCCGCCAGGAAATAGACGGTCTTGAGGAGTTCCGGGGCCTCGGAAAAGCGCTGTTTTTCAACCAGGGTCCTGCTCGCGAAAAGGGCGGCTTTCACTTTTAAGGCAAAGGGGATATCCGAGCGCAGGATGAGTTCCTGAACCAAGGAGAGAAGGATTTCGGTGCCTTTGGTTTCTTTTTGAATCTGGAGAAAGAGGGATTGCCACTCCCAGGTCTTTTCCGTGCCTGGCTCAAGCTTCTTCCAGGCCCGAAGATTGTCTTCGGCCAGTTGAAAATGAGAATTGTGAACGGCTGAGGCAGCCAGACGCTTTCTAACCCTGATTTTCTGACCCGGGGTCAGAAGCGGCCCTTTATCCTGAAGCAGCTGGAGGTAGCGTTTTTCCGCCAGGAGGTAATTCCCGGCCAGTCGGGCCTCTTTTGCCATTTCCAGAGCCGCTGCTATCTCTGCCTGTTCCGGACCCGGGGAAATTGCACCTCTTGGGGGGACACAGCCGGCAAAAAGCAGGGCAGAGAACAATCCGGCCCACAAAAAAAATTTTTTCATACGTGGTCAATATCCTGCACTTCGATATCAGCGGTGGTCGAAGATATCGTTTTTGAAGGTGCTGTAAAGAAAAAATTTTAAAAGAAAACCCGGTTCAGGACAAGCTCCTGGAACCGGGTCTTAGGATAGAAAGGGGGAGTCCTTCTGTCAAGAAAGAAGGATCTTATTTCTGTTCGGTGTATTCCGCATCGACCACGTCTTCATCCTGGGTCTGGCCCTGGGCCTCACCGCCGGCGGCTTCTTCCCCTCCGGCCGCGCCTGCGCCTTCAGCTGACTGGGACTGCTCCTGGTAGAGCTTTTCAGCCAGTTTGTGCGAGGCCTGGGACAGTTCGTCGGAGGCCTTTTTGATGGCTTCTTCGTCATCGCTTTCCATGGTCTTTTTCAAGGCTTCGATCTTGCTTTCGATGTCGCTGCGCAGATCGCTTTCGACCTTGTCTCCCAGGTCGCGCATGGACTTTTCGGTGGAATAGATCAAGGTATCGGCCTGATTGCGGGCTTCTATCAGCTTGCGTTTCTTCTCGTCTTCGCTGGAGTGGGCCTCGGCGTCCTTGACCATCTTCTCGATCTCGTCTTCGGTCAGCCCGCTGGAGGCCTGGATGCGAATGGACTGCTCCTTGCCGGTGCCCTTGTCCTTGGCGCTGACGTTGACAATGCCGTTGGCGTCGATGTCAAAGGTGACTTCTATCTGCGGCACGCCTCGGGGTGCCGGTGGGATCCCCTCCAACTCGAAGCGGCCGATGCTCTTGTTGTCTGCTGACATGGGCCGTTCGCCCTGCAGGACATTGATGGACACCGAGGGCTGATTGTCCGCTGCCGTGGTGAATATCTGGCTCTTCTTGGTGGGAATGGTCGTGTTCTTTTCAATGAGCTTGGTGAATACGCCGCCCATGGTCTCGATTCCCAGGGACAGGGGGGTGACGTCCAGCAGGAGGACATCCTTCACGTCACCGGCCAGGATCCCGCCCTGAATTGCGGCGCCCATGGCCACGACTTCGTCGGGGTTGACCCCTTTGTGCGGGTCTTTTCCGAAAAATTCTTTCACTTTCTGCTGGACCAGGGGCATTCTGGTCATTCCGCCGACCAGGATGACTTCGTCGATGTCCGAGACCTTCAGGCCGGCGTCTTCCATGGCCTTCTTGCAGGGCCCGAGGGTCCTCTCGACCAGATCGGAAGTCAAAGATTCGAGTTTGGCCCGGCTGATCTTCATGTTCATGTGCTTGGGGCCGCTCTGGTCCGCAGTGATAAACGGCAGGTTGATGTCGGTCTCCATCGATGAGGAGAGTTCCTTCTTGGCCTTTTCCGCCGCCTCTTTGAGACGCTGCAGGGCCATGCGGTCCTGGCCGAGATCGATGCCGCTCTCCTTCTTGAACTCGGTGATGAGATGATTCAGGAGCAGATGGTCGAAGTCTTCTCCGCCCAGGAAAGTGTCCCCGTTGGTGGCCATGACTTCCACCACGTTGTCTCCCACCTCCAGGATGGAAATATCGAAAGTCCCTCCGCCCAGGTCGAAGACGGCAATTTTTTCATTGGCTTTTTTGTCGAGACCGTAGGCCAGAGAGGCCGCGGTGGGCTCGTTGATGATCCTCTTGACCTCGAGTCCGGCGATTCGTCCGGCATCTTTGGTGGCCTGACGCTGGCTGTCGTTAAAGTAGGCGGGAACGGTGATGACCGCTTCGCTGACGGTTTCGCCCAGATACTCTTCGGCGTCTTTTTTCAACTTCTGGAGGATCATGGCCGAGATTTCCGGAGGACTGTATTTTTTCTCCTGGACTTCCACGTAGGCGTCGTTATTGGAGCCGGCAACAATCTTGTAAGGGCTCTGTTCTTTCCATTTGGAGATTTCCGGGGCATCGAACTTGCGCCCCATGAGTCTCTTGATGGAAAAAATGGCCCGCTCCGGGTTTGTCACCGCCTGACG
>JAIPER010000200.1 GCA_021737115.1 Desulfohalobiaceae bacterium | reverse complement strand
ATCAAGGCCAGGTAGTCGTGGACGGCCCCGATGAATATGTTTCCGAACCAGACCCATAACAGGCCCGGTACCCAGCCCCAGCATATGGCCAGGGCCGGACCGATAATCGGAGCGGCGCCTGCAATGGAGGCAAAATGGTGCCCGAAAAGGACCTCTCTTCGGGCCGGGATGTAGTCCACTCCGTCGAAAATACGCTTCGAAGGGGCCTCGTTGCTGTCCGAGGCCTTGACCACATCCCTCTCCAGTTTCTTGCCGTAGGTAAAGTAAAAGAACATGTAGAGCAGAAAACCGATAACAATGATTACTGTGGTCATCCCCTTCCTCCTTTGGCAGTGGTTGGAAAAAAAAATTACCGGCTTCTCATCAGGATAGCCAGACCTCAAGGCAGATGCAGGCTGTTTTTTCTTTCCTGGTATAGGTAAATAATGAAATTGTCAACACAAAAAGAAAAATGCCTTGAAACTGATCTGGGGTTGAAAGGGGGTTGACAGATTCCGGCTCGAAGAATATGTTGCTACTGCTTTAGCAACATTAATTTCAGGCAGCTCCGGGACGCCCGGCAAGAGGTTTCCCGGGTCTGACTTTTCGAAGGAGGGTGGCCATGAACAAGAGAGTCTGCGTTCTCGGCGCCGGTCTGGTGGCCGGACCCCTGGTCCGGTATCTGCTGGACCGGCCGGAAATCGATCTGGTCCTGGCGGACCAGGATCCAAACAAGGCACGGGAGCTCATTTCCGGACATCCCCGAGGCAGATGGATTCAGCTGGACATAGAGGACGGGCCAGGCCTGACCGAGCTTATCTCGGGGGTGGACCTGGTGGTCAGCCTCCTGCCCTTTTCCCTGCACCTCATGGTGGCTGAAAAATGCCTTGATCAAGGCAGGGATCTGATCACGGCCTCCTATGTCAAACCCGAGATGCAGGCCCTGGATCACGATTTCAGAAAAAAGGGTCTGATCTTTCTAAACGAGATGGGGGTCGATCCAGGCCTGGACCACATGGCCGCCATGCGGGTTATCGACCGGGTCAAGGCCGGGGGGGGAGAGATCTCCGATTTTTTCTCTTATTGCGGAGGTCTGCCGTCCCTGGCCAGCAACAATGTGCCCCTGGGCTACAAGTTTTCCTGGAGTCCGAGCGGGGTCATGCTGGCTGCAAAAAACGACGGCCGTTACCTGTCCGGGGGCCGGACGGTCGAGGTCCCGGCCGAAGAGCTCTTTCAACACTACTGGTTTCAGGAAGTGCCCGGGGCCGGGGTCTTCGAGGCCTATGTCAACCGCGACGCCCTGCCCTACAAAGAGATCTACTCCATCCCGGAGGCCAGAGGCATTTACCGGGGGACCCTCAGAAACATCGGACATTGCGAATCCTGGGACCTGTTCAGGAAGCTGGGCCTTTTAGAGTTTGAACCGACCTTCGATCCGCATCTCACGTCGCCCAGGCAGGTTCTGGCCCGGCTCGCCGGCAGCGACGGACAAGACCTGACCCGGGATCTGAGCCGCTTTCTGGGTGTCCCAAAACATTCGGTGACCCTGAAGAAGCTGGAATGGCTCGGCTTTTTCAGGGACGAGCCCCTGAGGCTCACCAAAGGGACTCCTTTTGATCTGTTTTCCCGCCTGCTCCTGGACAGACTCGGCTATCAGCCGGGTGAAACGGACATGATCGTCCAGCACCACGAGTTCATCGCCCGGTGGCCGGAAGGAGAGAGGAAGAGGATGACCTCAACGCTGGTCCAGGAAGGAGAAGCCGGCGGGGAGAGCGCCATGTCCCGGACCGTGGGTTTGCCGGCGGCCATCGGAGCCAGGCTGGTTCTGGAGGGACGGATAGGGGCCAAAGGGGTGACCAGGCCGGTGATCCCGGAGATTTACGAGCCGGTGCTTGAGGAGTTGGAAGGACTGGGCATCGCTTTTCAGGAAAGTGTTGTCGCAGAAGACGAGGAGGCTTGACATGAAGAAGATTTTGATCCGCGCCGAAGACAAAAACCCCTGGGAGAAAAGGGCTCCCCTGGTCCCGGAGGACGTAAGGGAGATCATGGCCCGGACCGGAGGCGAGGTCCTGGTCCAGAGGTCGGACAAGCGTTTTTTCCAGGAAAAGGAATACCAGCGGGCCGGGGCCGGGATCTGCGAGGACATGAGCCCCGGGGAGATCATCCTCGGGATCAAGGAGATCCCGGAAGAGAAACTGTTGCCGGGAAAGACCTACCTCTTCTTTTCCCACACCATCAAGGGCCAGGCCGGGAACATGCCGCTGCTAAAGAAGATCATGGACGGCGGGTCGACCCTGATCGACTACGAACGTATCGTGGACGATCAGAACAGGAGGCTGGTCTACTTCGGCCGGTACGCCGGTGATGCCGGGGCCCTGGACATCCTGGCCCTCCTGGGGGAGAATTGGCAGCAGCAGGGCCGGGCCACCCCTTTTTCCGAATGCAGGCGGGCCGTGGACTACCCCTCCGTCCAGGAGGGAAAGGACCATATCAGCCAGATAGGGCGGGAGATCCGGGACAAGGGGCTGCCCCGGGAGCTGTGCCCCCTGGTGATCGGGGTCCTGGGCTACGGCAATGTCTCGGCCGGGGCCCAGCAGATCTTCGACTGCCTCCCGGTGCGGCGCGTTGCCCCGAAGGACCTGCCATCCCTGGCAAAAGACAATGAGGCCGACCCGCATACCGTCTATCTGTCCGTCTTCAAGGAAGAGGATCTGGTCAGGCCCAAGGCTGGGGAATTTTCCCTCAGCGATTACTATGAGCACCCGGAAAATTATCAAAGCTGCTTCGAAGACTACCTGCCGCACCTGACCATCCTGGTCAACGCCGTGTACTGGGACAGCCGCTACCCCAAATTCGTGACCTGGGAGGGACTGCGCAGAACCAGGGAGGAGCAGGGCAAGGGAATGAAATTAAAGGCCATTGCCGATATCAGCTGCGACGTGGGCGGGGCTGTGGAGTGCACCGTCAAGACCACGGATACCGGCAGCCCGGCCTTTCTGGTCGATCCGGCGAGCGGGCGGGTGACTGACGGGCACCTGGGTGAGGGGATCGTGGTCCTGGCCGTGGACAACCTTCCGGCGGAGCTGCCCAATGACTCCTCGACCTTTTTCAGCAATCAGCTCAAGGGTTTCCTGCCCTCCTTAATCCAGGCGGATCTGCAGAAGCCTCTTCAGAATTCAGATCTTGACCCGGAGATCAGGCGGGCGGTCATCGTCCACAAGGGAGAGCTGACGCCGGGGTATCGCTACCTGGAAAAATTTTTACCCCCGAAGCGTGTGTAAAAATTTTTCATAATTTCAGCCTGAACGAAAACTTGTGGTTGGCTGTAAACTTGCCCGGATACAAGGAACAAGAAATTTTGAAACCGCAGTGTATTCAAATACATGAGGATTTTAAGATTTTGCTGTGACGATGGAGACGGTCGAGTTTCCGGCCAAACACCCTGAGGAGGCATTCATGAAACGCAACCAACACGCCGGACTCAATCTGCGGGCCGGTTTGAGTCTGAATATCTTAAGCGAAGACGAACTGGCCGAGATCCATGACGGGACCCTGGAGATCCTGGCCCAGACCGGTCTGTTCGTGGAAGACGCAGAGGCCCTGGAGCTCTTCGGGGACCACGGGGCGGACGTCGATCTGCAGAAGAAGATCGTCAGGATCCCGGAGTACCTGGTCGAGGAGGCCATTCGTTCCGCCCCATCCAGGGTGATCCTGGCCGGCCGGGACCCGAAGCACGACCTGTCTCTATCCGGGAATCGGGTCTATTTCACCAATTTCAGCGAAGGGGTCCAGGTGGTCGATCCCTACACCGGCGAGTCCAGGAGTCCGCTCAAGTCCGACCTCTCCCAATCCACCCGGGTCATCGACGCCCTGGATGAGATCGACTTCTGCGAAAAGGCCCTGGGGGCCCACGACGTCTCCCAGGAGACGGCACCGGTGCACAACGCCGAAGCCATCCTGCCATACACCAGCAAGCACTGCGCCTTTGGGCCGGGAAACGGCCGCCTGCTCCAGAAGATCGTGCAGATGGGCGCGGCCATTGCCGGGGGCATGCAGGAGCTGAAGAAAAGGCCGCTTTTGTCCTTCACCACCTGTCCGGTCAGCCCCTTGAAGCTGATCCGGGAGTGCTGCGAAATCATCATGGAATCGGCCCGTTCCGGCCTGGTGTGCAATATCCTGTCCATGGCCATGGCCGGGGGCACGGCTCCGGTCTCACTGGCCGGGACCCTGGTGACCCATAATGCGGAAATCCTGGGCGGGTTGACCCTTTCTCAGTTGGCCCGCAAAGGGGCCCCGGTCATCTACGGCAGCTCGACCACGGCCATGGACCTCAAGCTGGCTTCGGCCTCGGTGGGCACCCCGGAATGCGCCCTGATCAGCGGGGCCGTGGCCCGGCTGGCCCGGTACTACTCCCTGCCCAGCTATGTGGCCGGCGGCTAGGGCGATGCCAAGATCAGCGATGTCCAGGTTGGCCATGAAAAGACGCTCACCGGCCTCATTCCGGCATTGGCAGGCGCCAATATGCTCTACGGACTGGGGATGCTCGAGAGCGGGATCACCTTTGATTACGGCCAGCTGGTCCTGGACTGCGAGTTTGCGAGGATGATCAAGAAGGCGGTCCAGGGTTTCGCGGTCACGGACGAGTCCCTGGCCCTGGATGTGATCAGCGAGGTCGGTCAGTTCGGGGAGTACCTGACCCACGAGCACACCTTTCAGGGGATGCGGGGGCAGTCCCGCCCAGAGCTCATCGACCGCAGGACGAGGAGCGCCTGGGAAAATTCAGGCCAGCCGGACATCCGCGAGAGGGCCATGGACAAGGTCAGGCATATTCTGGAAAATCACGAGCCAGAACCGCTTCCGGAGAGCGTCCGGGATGAATTGCGGGCCATCGTCGCAGAAACCGAACAGGAGGAGTGATGTTCAGTAGTCAGTGGTCAGTGATCAGTGGTCAGTGGGAGGAAGACAGAGGACGGAAGGCGGAAAACAGAGGTCAGAAGTCAGATTTGCCTCTGGCAAATTTGACATATAATTACTTAATTTATATAAGAATATTTAGCCAGGCTGTTATGTGTTTTGGTTGAAGTCCATGACTGCCAGTTTGATCGGGATAGAAACTTCGTGCTTATTTTGTTTATAACCCAGTCCTTGGCAGAGAGATTCTTCGTTCGCAGACTCACTCAGAATGACAAGAATGTGGACTCACCCTCCGTCATTCCGGCGAAGGCCGGAATCCAGTAGAAAGGGTACAGGAAGTGGATGAGGAGCCTACCGTATACATTTTGGCGAGCAAGAGAAATGGCACCCTGCTTGGAAGGACTTATATCGTAACATCGTCTGACTGGACTCCGGCCTCCGCCGGAATGACGGACAAGAGGATGAGGCAACTGAATAACTGAAAGTACGCAAAAAATGGATGAACCCAAAATGACGATGGAGTTTACACGAGCTATCCTTTCTCTGTCATTTTGAGCGAGTCCGCGAGCGAAGAATCCCTTTTCTTCGGCAGGCCTGCCTATTAGAAAACAAATGAAGTTTCATATGAGCCCTGCCTCTGGCCGCAGGCGCCCGGTTTGATCAATGACAAACTCCAAATGAGTTACTGGCACTCTTTGCTGAAGCCTTCATACTGATCCAATTGTGGTTTTTACAACAAAATTAATGAGGTCTGACTATGACGAACAAAGTGTTTACCAGAATGGGAGACGGTGAACGGCTCCTGATGGAGGTCTCGGAAATCCGGGACGACATCCAAGAGGGAACCGAGGATGCGGCCGAGAGGGCGAAGGTTCCGGCCATGAGCCAGGATGATCAGGAGCGGCTGCTGGCCATCATGACCGATCCCTCCCGCGCGGTGAGCGTGGCCCCGGGAAACGAGGTGGTGGTCACCGACGACGGGGGGACCATGAGCTTTTACTCCGGCCAGGACGGGGGAGGCATTGGTGTGTCCATGGGCCGAATGCAGGCGGTCCTGACCTATGAGCGGGCCTGCGGGGCGGACACTACCTCCCTGGGCCACAGCGATTACAGCTACAAGCCGGTCAAGCCGATCATCAATTTCGAGATGAACGAGTACTACAATATCTCGCAGCAGAGCACAGCCCCGTTTTTTTACGGAGCTCAGCCGAACCTCGGCCTGTACTACAGGCCGGACGGACCCTGCGACAACCCGTCCGAATTCATGGCCCTGGGCAAAATCGACGAGGCCAGGCAGACCCAGATGGAGGCGGCCGACTACCTCAGGCAGGACCTGGTTTTCGTGGCCTCCAATCTGGCGGAGGTGGGCTGCGAAGGCATCAACTTCGACACCTCCGGGTCCGCCGGGGACGCTGATCTCCTGGCCGCTCTTCAGGCCGTGAAGGAGATCAAGGAGAAGCTGCCTCATTTGCCGGTCATGCTGGGCTGCTCCGGGGAATTTGTCCTGGGGATGCACGGCGGGGTCGATTTTGAGGGGACCAGGCTGGCCGGACTCTACCCCCAGGAACAGGTCAAGGTGGTCCAGGCCGCCGGGGCGGATATCTTCGGGCTGGCGGTCAGCACCAACAGCAGCCGCTCCGTCCCCTGGAACCTGGCCAGGGCCGTGACCTTTACCCGGGCCGCAGTTCAGGAGGGCCGGATTCCGGTTCACGTCAATGTGGGCATGGGGGTCGGTGGCGTGCCCATGCTGGAGC
>JAIPER010000199.1 GCA_021737115.1 Desulfohalobiaceae bacterium | reverse complement strand
CTTCCTGATCACGGTCTTCACCGCCGGGCTGATTGTTTTCAGCCTGTTTTAAGCGGTTTCCTTTTGCGAAGGAAAAGCTTTGGCCTCAATCAAAGGCGGCCGGTCTGGAGCCTTCCTCGATGTGGGCCCGGACTTCATTTAGGTGCCGCTGGTTGGTCCGATTGAAGGACAAGGGCGGCAGATCATCGAAACTGAAAAAATCAACAGCGCTGGTTTCGATGCTTGACCGGGCCCTGCCGCTGGTGATCTCGCAGAGGAAGATGATTTTGTAGGCGTGGAAGAACTCCAGGGGCCGGCCTTCCCTGTTGGCATCAAAGACGCCGATGACTTTGCGGGGCCGGACAATGAAGCCGCTCTCCTCGAAGACTTCCCTGGCCACCATTTCCGAGGGCATTTCTCCCACATCGGCCCAGCCACCGGGCAGGCACCACTTTCCGTCGGAGCGTTCCCGGACCAGGAGTATCCGCCCCTGATTGACAGCCGCCCCGCGCACGTCGATCTTGGCAGTGGCGTACCCTGGCTGGGCAGAGAACGATTCAAGAAGCGCCTTCTGATCAAAGCAGGTATGTTCGGCCACCATTTCTGAGGCTATTTCCTGGAGCCTCTGGAAGTTTTGTTTTTCATGTTCATTCCTGCTGAAAGTTTCCCCTATCTGACCAAGGGCCTGGAGTTCCCTGGCCCACTCAAGCCATTTCATTATCCTCTCCCTTTTCCTTCGAAGTCTGAACTAGTGTCTGAACGAAAACAGTGCTTAGGGTACTTGATCCGGTGGGGGGTGGAGGACATCTTCACCCAGACGATTTTGCTTGTCCTTTTCGTAAACCGATACAAGTGCTTGACAGTGAATCAGTTTTTTTATACAGAATCAAGCACAGGAAAAAGCCAAACTTATCGCGAGGTAAGGTCGGAAAGCCACGGATCTCACCGAGATAGCCGGGCTGCCACACCCCGCTCCCTATTATAAAGAGAGCGACCCCTTCTTTGTGTCAGCCTCCTCTCAAATCTTCAGGCCTTCCGCTGCTTTTTCCAGATCACGGCTTCGCATTCAAAAGCTATACTGATCCAATTTTGGTTATTACAACAAAGACTGGCGACCCCAAGGGTTCAGGCCCAAATTTCACAAAACGCTAAGTTGGATCAGTATAATGACTTTATGTCAACTTTTGGTATAACGTCCGAAAGGAGGTCCCATGATGCAGGAGGTACCATCAATTAAGGAAACCTTGTTTGTTTTGTTCGAAAATTTCACGGACATCGCCAACAATCATTTCATGCTCGCAATTCTGACCATGACAGGCTTGATTTTCTATATTCTGGGCAGGCTGAGCAAGTAACGCAGCGATGCTCGGGAGAGAAATGCCGGACCGGCCGGCTTTTTCAGAGAAGGAGTTGGTATCCATTGTGATCCATGAGGATCGTCATACTCAAACAGGAGGAAGGAGTCCATGACCACGAAAGCGGATCTCGTCTATGCAATTTCCAAAGAATCTGGATTGACTCAGGTCGCTTCGGAAAAAGCCTTGAATGCATGCTTAAACTCTATCACGGAATCTTTCAGCAAAGGAAAGCGGGTCTCGCTCCAGGGATTTGGCTCGTTTACGGTGGTCAAGAGGAAGGAACGGGAGGCTATAAATCCGCATACCGGGGAAAAAATGTTCATTCCGTCAAAAAACGCAGTGAAATTCAGTCCAAGTAAAAAGATCAAAGAAGTGATTTGCGAGTAGATTTCCAGCCTGAATTTATGCCAACTTCTGGTATATTGCTCCAATTTTGGTTTTTATAACAAAGACTGGAGTCCCCAGGGCTCCAGCCCCAAATTTCACAAAAAGCTAAGTTGGATCAGTATATAAGTGCATAATATCC
Source organism: Desulfohalobiaceae bacterium (assembly GCA_021737115.1). GTDB lineage: Bacteria > Desulfobacterota > Desulfovibrionia > Desulfovibrionales > Desulfothermaceae > JAABTT01. The sequence goes on along the minus strand of JAIPER010000199.1, from coordinate 4,784 downwards.
AAGGTCTGCAAGTACAGGGCTGCTGCCAGTTTTTAAAAACTGGCAGCAGCCTTGTTATTTATTTGCCAAGTTCGATGGATTGGCCGGGTTCCATGGGGTAGAGCCTGGTTTTGACTCCTCGTGTGGTCAATTCCTCGGCAAAATTGTCGGCCCCTTGTTCCAGGACGGGGAAAGATCCCCAGTGCATGGGCACCACCGAACGGCACTTGAGCAGTTCGCAGGCCAGGGCCGCCTGTTTCGGGCCCATGGTGAAGACGTCTCCAATGGGCAGCAGGGCCAGGTCGATGGAGTAAAGCCGGCCGAAGAGCTCCATGCTGGAAAAGACGCCGGTATCACCGGCGTGATAGACACAGAAGCCGTCTTCCAGGCTGATGATGTAGCCCACCGGGGCGCCTGTGGCCGAGGAATGAAAGGCCTGGACCATGGTCACTTTGACCCCTTTGAAATCCACTGTCCCTCCGATGTTGAAGCCGATGCCGTTGACGATCTGCTCCCCGGGCAGGCCGGCTTCCTGCAGCTTCTGGGCCGTTCCCACGATGGCCATGACCCCGGCCCCGGTTGCCCTGGCGATATCCACGGCCTGACCGATATGATCGTCATGGTCGTGGGTCACCAGAACCAGGTCCATCTTTGAACAGTCTTTAAAACTGCTGACTGCCGAGGGGTTGCCCTCAAACCAGGGATCGATGATCAGGTCCAGGCTGGGGGTGGTGATCTGGAAATTGGCATGACCGTGCCAGGTGAGCGAATTTTTGGACATGGGAGCCTCCTTGATAGTTACGAGTTGCTATATTCCCCATCTGGGAAAGAGATTGTGCTCGATATCCAGGTGGTCCAGGATGCGTCCCACGATGTGGTTCAGCACATCCTGGATGGTCCGGGGCTGGTGGTAAAATCCGGGACAGGCCGGGAGGATGGTCGCCCCGGCCCTGGCCGCTTCCAGCATATTCTTGAGATGGATCTGATTCAGAGGGGTTTCCCTGGGAACCAGGATCAAGGGTCTTTTTTCCTTCAGGGTGACGTCCGCCGCCCTGTGGATCAGGTTGTTGCCGAATCCATTGCTGACGGCGGCCAGAGTGGCCATGGAGCAGGGGCAGACCACCAGACCGTGATGGAGCCAGGACCCGCTGGCCATGGGAGCGCTCAGGTCCTGTTCCCGATAGACGAAGCCTCCTTGTTCGGCAAAGAATTCGGGACGGCAGTCGGTTTCCAGGTGCATGACCTGGAGGGCCGCATCAGAGAGAAGCACGTGGACTTCACTGTCCGGGATTTCCAGCAGGGCCTGAAAGAGAGAGGTTGCATAGGGAATGCCGCTCGCCCCGGTCAGGGCCAGGATGTATCGTTTCATCGAATCTTTCCTCTGAGTCCCTTGATGCGGCCCCGCTGTTTTTTCTGTTCCAGCCGTTTTTCCTTGGCTCCTCGCCCAGGTCTGGTCGGGACGCGTTTTTTATGAGATTCTCCAGCCTTTTGGATCAGCTCCCTGAGCCTGGACAGGGCCTCCTGTCTGTTTTTCTGCTGACTGCGGTGACTCTGGGCCTTGATGACTACCATTCCCTCCGCGGTTATCCGTTGATCCCGCAGCCTGAACAGCCGCTGCTTGTAAATCTCCGGAAGGGAAGAGGATGCTATGTCGAAACGCAGATGCACGGCGGATGAGGTCTTGTTCACGTGCTGGCCTCCGGCCCCCTGGGAGCGGACGGCACGGATTTCTATCTCATTGAGAGGAATGGCTGTCTTATTGGAGATTTTCAGGTCAGTCTGGGGCATAGAACCGCCTCTTGTCTGTTCTCAATAAGTTCTGGCAGAGCCGATTGCAAGAGAAATTCTGCACCGCCCCGGTTCAATGCGCTTTGCTTAAGAGATTGAACCGGAGACAATGCTGTTAAAAAAAGAAACATGTTGCAATGTGAAACAAAACCACTTAACTCTTTTTTATTGCACAATATTTAACTCAATGTTCGCGACATGATTTCAAAATGTAACACAGGTCTTCCCAGTTTGTTTGCGGAGATCCCTTCTGATACCCTGCCCCGCCGAGTTTTCTTTCGTTTGGCATAATCTTTGCTATAGGCCCTTGCAGTGGACCTGGCTGAGCCCGTTCTTTATCTGCAATCGTTTTCGGGTAATCTCGGGTGAAAACCGAGCCGGGCATTTCTTTGCTTGCTTTGCATGCTTTATGTGCAGAAGCGGCAGTTTTAAAAGGGTCTAGAACAATCATTTTTTTATTATAACCAATGTTTAATTAAACGGAGATGACATATGATCAACATTCTTAACTTTCTTGAATCCATTTACAGCGCAGCCGCCTTTGCTGAAGCCAATCAATCAGGTTCGGCCCTCACCTGCATTAACCGGGGCTTGAAGAAAAAGCTGAAGGAAAAAAGCCCTGGGCGGCCGAAAGACTAGTCTTTTCAAAGATGAACCTGCTGTCTTTCCTGGGAGAAAACAGTTTGCTGCATCCGCTTGCACAGGGAGCGGCCAGCCGTTAACCTCTGCGCCTCTTCCGGTTAATCCGGGAGAGGCTGTCTGCCTGACCTTTCCAGGTCATAGGCCTTGATCTTCCTCCACAGGGAAACTCTACTGATATTAAGGATTTCTGCCGCCCTGGACTTGTTGTTTCCGGTAAAGGCCAGGACCTTTTGGATGTGTCTTTTTTCCATCTCGTCCAGGCTGGCTAGGGGATTGTCCGATTCCTGAACCTTTGCTTTCGATTTTTGCTGCAGTCTTCTGGGCAGGTGTTCCAGGTGGATCATGGGACCGTCCGCCAGGACAACGGCTCGCTCGATGACATTCTCCAGTTCCCGGACATTCCCGGGAAAATGATATTCCCGAAACCGATTCAGGACATCCCTGGAGATTCCGCCGACCTCCTTCTGAAAACGCCTGGCGAACTTGTCCACGAAATACCTGCAGAACAGGGGGATGTCATCCTTCCTCTGCCTCAGCGGCGGGATGCGCAGGGTAAAGACATTCAGCCGGTAGTAGAGGTCTTCCCTGAAGGTCCCCCGGGCGATCTCTTCTTTCAGGCTGCGGTTGGTCGCGGCCAGGATCCTGATATCCACCGGGACCTCTCTGGTCCCTCCGACCCGGATGACGGTCTTTTCCTGGAGGACCCGCAGCAGCTGGACCTGCATATTCAAGGGCATATCCCCGATCTCATCCAAGAGGATCGTCCCCCCGGAACTGGCTTCGAACAAGCCTTTCTTTTCCCTCTGGGCCCCGGTAAAGGCCTCCTTTTCATGTCCGAAGAGTTCGTTGCTCAAGAGTTCCGCATTGAGCGTACCGCAGTTGACTGCGAAGAAATTCCGGTCCGCCCGGTTGCTCATGCGATGGATGATCCTGGCGACCATCTCCTTGCCGGTGCCGGTCTCGCCCCGAATGAGGACGGTGCAGTCCAGGGGAGCCACCCTGGTGATCTCCTTTTTCAATTCCTGGATCCTGGGGCTCTTGCCGATCAGTTCGTTCAGGTATTGCTTGTTGTTGACCAGTTCCCTCAGTTCCAGGAGTTCCAGACGGAGGATCCTCTTTTCAACGGCGTTTTTGACCAGGAACAGGACCTCGTCAAGGCGGTAGGGCTTGGGCAGGTAGTGGAAGGCTCCTTCCTTGATCGCTTCCACAGCGATTTCCACTGAAGCCGAGGCCGCGATGATGATCACTTCTGTCTGGGGATGGGTCTCCTTGATCCGGCGCAAGAGGGCGAATTCATCGATTGATTCCTGTTCGAGGTCGATGAGGACCACGTCGTATTCGTGCTCTTCAATCTTCTGCATGGCCTCTGTCTTGTTCGAACAGGTGGTTGCTCCATAGCCTTCTTCCCGGAGCCTCTGCTCCAGCTGATGCAGCGATTCGCGGTCTTCCTCCACGATGAGCAGTTCAATGCTCGGCATGCTGTGGTTTTGATGCGTCATGTCTAAAAATGCCTGATGCCTTCCCGTTGAAATAAGCCTGCACCTGAATCTCATTTTTTAAGCCATTTGACAGGTATTTGCAAGTGGAGCTCGAAATTTTCGGATAAACAGCTGCTTGACAAAATGCTTCAGCAGCTTACTAGAGATATCACGGTAGGTTTTTCGGGACTTTTTGGATATGTATGTAGTTCAAACCTAAATAGAGGAGAAAGCCATGGACTTGAAAACCTATTTTGAAAAGGCCAGGGGAGTTGGGGTTCTTTCCACCGCAGACAGGGAGGGAAACGTCGATAGCGCCGTCTATGCCAGACCCCATGTCCAGGAGGATGGAACCCTGGCTTTGATCATGCGGGACCGGCTTTCGCATAAGAATCTGCAATCCAATCCCAAAGCGGCTTATCTGTTCATGGAAGAGGGCCCGGGCTATCAGGGAAAACGTTTTTTTCTGAGCAAGGTCCGGGAAGAAGAGGACGAGCAGAAAATAAATTCCCTGAAGAGACGGAGTTATCCACAGGACGAGAAAATCAACAAGGAAGCCAGGTTCCTTGTTTACTTCACGGTTGATAAGGAATTGCCCCTCATAGGATCAGGCGGTAAATAGAGTTTCTCGGTCGAAGACTCAGCCAAACGAGCCTGTCCAAAGTTAAAAAAGCAAAGGTTTTACCACCATGCCGGACGCTTTTCAGAAAGAGAAGATCAAACTCGGAGTCAGCACCTGCCTCCTCGGAGAAAAGGTACGCTACGACGGGGGGCATAAGCTGAGTCGATACGTCCGGGACACCCTGGGCCAGTATTTCGATTTTGTCCCGGTCTGTCCGGAAATGGAGTGCGGCCTGCCGGTCCCCCGGGAGGCCCTGCGCCTGGTCGGCGATCCCG
>JAIPER010000198.1 GCA_021737115.1 Desulfohalobiaceae bacterium | reverse complement strand
AGCTATAAGCGAAAGTGCGGAAGCAAAACAATTTCACGGAATTTATTTTAGCTGGGACAATCTGTGACCAAGCTAATTAATAGCTTAAAGCTAAACAGCTTAACAGCTAAGGAAAACCGAAACCCTCCGTCATAGGATGAGTGAGCTATGAACCCCCTTTTGATGACCTTAGTGCTTCTGGTCGGGCTGGGGATCTTCGCCCGCACGATCTATCAGCGAACCCGTCTCCTCATGGCCCTGGAGCCCGCGGACCGGGCCAACCACGTCAAGGAACGGCTGAAGAACCTAGTTGTCCTGGCCATCGGCCAGAAACGGCTGGTGGGCCGCAAGAAGGAGCGGGCCTCGGGGATCATGCACGCCCTCATCTTCTGGGGATTTTTAATCCTCTTGATCCGCAGCCTGACCCTGTACGGGCACGGATTCGTCAGCGGGTTTCAACTGCCCTTTTTCGGTCAAGAGTACTTCACCGGCTACGCCTACATCGCCATCAAAGACATCATGGAGGGTGTGGTCTTAGTGATGGTCCTCTACGCCATCTACCGCCGGGCGGTGGTCAAGCCCGAGCGGATGCACAATAACTGGGAGGCCTATTTCGTGCTGGGCCTGATCGGGATCTTGATGGTCTCCGATCTCCTCTTCGACGGGGCCAGACACAACCTGATCCTGCAGCACGGCAACCCGGACCAGCTCCATTTCTTCAACAATCCGCAGTACGGCTCCGAGTTTATCTGGACCCCGGTGACCAAAGGGGCCGCAGGCCTCATATCCGGGTTGGGGGCGACGACCACCGGGTATCTCCTGGTGGGCATGTTCTGGCTGCACATCGTAACCCAGCTGGCCTTTCTCAACTTCCTGCCCCTGGGAAAGCATTTCCATGTCATCACCGCCCTGCCCAATGTCTTCTTGAAGAAACTGGGCTATCCCCACGAAAAGACGAAGCTTCTGGATCTGGAGGATGAATCGGCCTGGGAAGACGAATCCCTGGGGATCAATCACGTCCACCAGCTCACCTGGAAGCAGGGCCTGGACCTGTACACCTGCACCGAGTGCGGCCGCTGCAAGGAGGTCTGCCCGACCTATGTCACGGACAAGCCCTTGAATCTGCACGACTTCAACGACAAGCTCAAAGCCGAGCTCTACGCCCAGGGCAACAACATCATCCAGCGGGACAGGCTGTCCGCCGGCCTCACCCAAGACGGCGACTCAGAAGAGATCGAGAAGATAAAGGCCCAGATGGCCGAACTCAACAGCAGGAACCAGCTCATCGAGGACGTCATCGGCTACGACACCCTGTGGGCCTGCACCACCTGCCGGGCCTGTGAAGAGGTCTGCCCGGTGACCATCGAACAGGTCCCCCGCATCATCGCCATGCGCCAGGGACAGACCCTGATGGCCGGAAGCTACCCCCAGGAACTGAACACGGCCCTCAAAGGCCTGGAGCGAAACGGCAATCCCTGGGGCATCGGCTATGACAAACGCGCCGACTGGGCCAAGGGCCTGGAGGTGCCCACCATGGCCGAGAAGCCTGAGGCGGACTACCTGCTCTGGGTGGGCTGTGCCGGTTCATTCGACGACCGCACCAAGAAAGTGACCGCCAGCCTGGTCAAGATCCTGCAGCAGGCCGGGGTCAGCTTCGCCATCCTGGGGGTGGAGGAAAAGTGCACCGGCGACTTCGCCAGAAAGGTCGGCAACGAGATGCTCTACCAGATGATGGCCATGGAAAACATCGAGACCCTGAACGGGTACGGGGTCAAGAAAATCATCACGGCCTGCCCCCACTGCCTGAACACCTTAAAGCACGAATATCCGCAAATGGGCGGGCACTTTGAAGTCATCCATCACGCCCGCTTCATCGACCAGCTGATCAGGGAGGGCCGGATCACCCTGAACACATCGCTTAAGGGGGCCCTGACCTATCACGACCCCTGCTACCTGGGGCGGTACAACGCGGTCTACGACGAGCCGAGATCGATCCTGCAGTCCCTGGCCAATGAGGACTTTCAGGAACTGGAGCGGCATGGCACCGAGAGCTTCTGCTGCGGCGCCGGAGGGGGCAGGATGTGGATGGAGGAGACCATCGGCAAGCGGATCAACCTGGAGCGATCCGAGGAAATCGTCAGGGGCGGAGCCGACACCGTGGCCGTGGGTTGCCCTTTTTGCCTGACCATGATCGAGGACGGCATGAAGGAACTGGAGAAGGAAGAGGACATAAGGACCCAGGATATCGCCGAGCTCGTGGCCGGGAACATGGCCTGATCATCACTGTTTTTCTCAGTGCTGGCCCAGGAGGTCGGGCAAGGCCGGCAGGGCCTGGTCGAGGGGGATCATTTCCAGGTCTTTCAGGTAGCGGCACTGCGGCCCTCCATAAAAAATATAAGCCCTGGCCATGGGGTATTCTTCGAGAAAGGCCCTCAATCCCTTTGTGTCCTGTCGTCTGATTTTTTCTGACCGTTTGACTTCAATGGCCCGAAAAGAAAGAAGCTCTTTTGCGCGGGCTGTTTCAGAATTCTGGAATACATATTTCCATTTTACAGGCAAAAATGGAACTGTCAAGTAAATTTTCAGGAACCACCTGTCACGCTTTTCCAACTCCTTGACTTATACTGCTCCAACTTACCTTTTTCAGAATTCTGTCGTTGAAATCAAAGGACAATCGGTCTTTGTTGTAAAAACCAAAACTGGATCAGTATATTATCCGCAGTAAAGTTTATCCGGAACGATCTCCTGTTTCTTCGGACAGACAGACCCCGGGCTCTCGATCATACGAAATGCTGAACCGCCCCTTTTCTTCCTGGTGCAGTTTTGTAATCTCATTGAGCAATAGCTCCCGCTCCTGAGCGGTCATCACCGGAAAGCCGTAGTGGATATTCGTGTGCTTGAGCGGTCCTTTTTCCTGAATCCGCCTGGCCACAAACTCATGGTGCTTCTGTAGCCGGTTTCGAATATAAGTTTTCGCGAACCGGGGAGATTCTTTTATGACTTCCTGCCCCAATTCTACCAGCTGCGGGTCGGATTCCACACCCAGACCGGTCCGGGCCGAAGCCAGGGCCGCGACCAGGGTCGTGCCTGTCCCGGCAAAGGGGTCTAGGACCCGGTCGCCCTTGACCGAGAACATGCAGATCAGCCGATAGGCCAGCTCAAAGGGAAAGGCCCCGCTTCGATCCCGGGTTTTCCGGTCCAGGAGCCCCTGGGAGGTTCCCTTGATGTCCTGCCAGATATCGGAGAACCAGACATTGCGCTCCTCCCAGAAAAAGGCGCTCTCGCGCCTGAGCCCTTTCTCCGACTCGCTCAGGAACTCCCTCCGCTTTCCCTTGCGCAGGATGAGGATGTATTCGTGTTCAAAGGTCACATAGGCCCCCACCGGGAGCATGCCCGAGCCCATGAACTTGTTCGGGGCGTTGGTCTGCTTGCGCCAGAGGATGTCCGGCAGGGCGGCGTAGCCCTGGTCCAGGAAGAACCGCAGGACCCTAGAATGATTGGAGTAGAGCTTGAAGTCCTTGTCGATGGTCCGGGTGGCGTCCCCGATGTTGATGCAGACGATGCCTCCGGGCCGGAGGACCCGGTCGCACTCGCCCCAGGCACGGTCCAGCAGCTTGTGCATCAGGGCATAGGCCTCCCGCCCGCGCTTCAGGTCCAGGTGTTCCCTGATCCGCTGGTCCTGCCCGGCAAAGACCTCGTCCCACATCCCGATCATGGGATACGGCGGCGAAGTCACGATCAGGTCGACCGACCGGGTGGGAATTCTTGCCATGTCCAGGGCAGATCCCTGGCTGATGCTGATGGTTGTTTGCATAGATCGGTGTGGTTCAGGGTACAACGACAAACACGTTACGGTTGCTCAACCTCGGACTTCGTGCATCTGTACCGATTATGAGAGTTAAATACTGCTTCGGATTATCAAAACTCGTGTTGCCCCTCTCTTGCTAACAGCTGAGCGCTAAAGGTTAAAGCGGGCTTCACCCGTAACCCAGAAGGTTACCAGGTTCACGGTTAAGAAAAAGAAAATTGAACCACGAAGGAACTACAGACTTCGTAACAGCGTCTTGGCTCTTAAGCATAAAGATTTAAAATAATAGACAATATTTTTAACGACTTCAAAATTGGACATAATATCGAAATTCGAAGCACGAAATTCGAAACAAACTTCAAATAACAAAAATTCAAAATTCAAAACGAAGAAAAAAGGATCGACAACTAATTGCTTTTATTTCTGTATTCTTTGAATCTTTGTTTTTGTCATTCGAGAATTTGAATTTCGTGCTTGTTTCGTATTTCGAATTTCGTGCTTCGAATTTATCATAACCTGATATTTGTCCAAAAAAATATCCAAACTTTGGAGTACGGGAAAGAGCTCTGAACTAAGGATTATCCAGAACATACCGCACAGAGACCGCCAATTCATTCATATCAGTGGGCTTCTGCAGGTACTTGGCCGCACCGAGATCTTTTGCCGTCTCCCGGGTCACTCTTTCGCTGTGCCCTGTGCAGAGAATGACCGGGATATCGGGCCGAATCCGCAACACGTCCCTGGTCAGCCTGTCTCCGGTCATCCCCGGCATGGTCATGTCCGTGATGATCAGGTCGAACCCATGGGGATCGTTTCGAAACCACTCCAGGGCCTGAAAGGGATCGGTCGTGCCTGCCACTTTGTATCCAAGCCTTTCCAGCCTGTTCCGATTTAGATCCACCATGGAAGCCTCATCGTCGACAAAGAGAATCCGCTCGGTCCCAGTCGGCATTTTTCTTGTAATTTCAGGTACTTGCTTAACAAGGTCCTCTGCGGTTACCGGCAGATAAATATCGAAAACCGTGCCCTGTCCAAGAACGCTGCCGACCCTGATCCCGCCACCATGGCTCTTGATGATCCCCTGCACCACGGACAGGCCCAGACCTGACCCCCTGTCCAGATCTTTCGTTGTAAAATAGGGATCGAAGATTCGTTTCAAGTCCTTGTCCGGAATGCCCTGGCCGGTATCACTGACCGTGAGTCTCACATACTCACCAGGGGGCGCTTCCGGATCGAAAATGGTTTCAGACTCGGTCAGGATTTCCCGCTTAAGGATCACTTTCAAGAGCCCCCCTGTCGCTTCCATGGCATGGGCCGCATTGGTGCAGAGATTGACCAGGACCTGATGGATCTGGGTCGGATTGACCTTAACCCTGGGCAAATCTCCGGGAATAGAGTCCTTGATTTCGATACTGGCCGGAATGGTCGAGCGAAGCATCTTCAACCCCTCCTTAATGACCGGCCCGATATCGATGACCCCTCTCTTTTCGGTTTCCTTTCGGGTGAAAATCCGAAGTTGACTGACGATGTCTCTGCCCCGCAGGCAGGCATTTTTAACCTCTTCCAGAAAAGCCCGGCCCGAGGTCCCCTCTGGCGCCTCATTCTGAGCAAGCTCAGTGTACCCCAGGATGATTCCCAAAATATTATTGAAGTCGTGGGCGATGCCCCCGGTCAACGTGCCCAGGGCCTCGATCTTCTGGGATTGGACGAGCTGCTGATACAGCTTCTCCTTTTCCGCTTCGGCCTGTTTGTACTTTGATATATCCTGGAACATGACCATGTACGAACCCTTTCCCAGGACCCCTTTCATCCGGCGCATGCTGACCCTGACCGGCAGATAGACACCGCTTTTTGTCCGGTATCTGCGCTCGATATCGACGATCTCCCCCTGCAGAACCCGACTCTGGGTCCAATCTGGCGGCACGTCCTTGCTGTCATCCGGATGGAGGATATCTTCCGCATTGAAGGCCAGCATCTCGTTTTTTGAATAGCCGAGCATATCCAGGACAAACTGATTGACGTCAACGATATTGTGTGCATTATCCACGACGATTATCCCGATCGCGGCCTGTTCAAAGAGCTGTCTGAAGTGGATTTCGCTTTCTCTGAGGGCCTTCTCGATCAGGACCCGATCGGTGATGTCCGTCACAAAGGCAAACGAGCCTGAAATCCTGTTTTCCTGGTCGTATAAAGTTGTCGAGTCGAAATGGGCATACAGGAGGTCCCCGTTTCCTTTTCTCAAAGTGATCTCATAACTTCGGTTGAGTTCTACAGCCGTTTTGGCCGCATGTTTTTCAAAAATCCGAATATTGTCCTTATCCACGAATTCAAAAGGGGTCTTGCCCAGTATCTCCTGCCGGGCATAGCCAAGCAGGCTGCAGAGTCCCTGATTGACGTCAACCGTGACTTCATCCGCATCCAGTTCCCAGTAACCGGATGATGTCGTTTCGATGAGGGTTCTGAATTTCTGCCTGTACAGGTGGAGTTGATCAGTCTGCCGTCTCGTATCCTGAATCCGGCTCCCTTCCAACTCGGAGACCCTCTCCCGGCATGTTCTGAGTTCGGCAATGAGCTCCTCTCTGGTCCTGTTTTCAAGTTGATCCATGCTACCTCCATGCGGCAAATCAACGAAGCCTGACGGATATACTGATCCAACTTAGCTTTTTGTGAAATTTGGGCCTGGACCCTTGGGGGCGCCAGTCTTTGTTGTAAAAACCAAAATGGGATCAGTATACAAAGACTTCCCGCAGTCCTTCCAGGCTTTTTTTCCTTATCATTGAATCACTGTTATAAAACAAGAAAATATATTGCCCCAAAGGATTTTTCTTTTTCTTAACCGTGAACCGTGAACTCTCCGAGGCGTAGGCTCGCTCTCTACGAGCCGGAGGCCTGGAACCATTTGGGTTGCGGGCGAAGCCGGCTTTCCGAC
>JAIPER010000197.1 GCA_021737115.1 Desulfohalobiaceae bacterium | reverse complement strand
GGCGACAAGGTCATGTTCAACAAGTACGCCGGCACCGAGGTCAAGGTCGAGGGTGAAGAGCACCTGGTCATGCGCGAAGACGACATCGTGGCCATTATCGAGTAATTACGTAAAACAACATTCTATTTATTGAGGAGGAATGAATATGCCTGCAAAAGAGATAAAATTCGGCGAAAATGCCAGAAAGCAGCTGAAATACGGTGTGGATAAACTGGCTGATGCGGTTAAGGTGACCCTGGGCCCCAAGGGCAGAAACGTGGTCATTGAAAAATCCTTCGGCTCCCCGACCATCACCAAGGACGGGGTGACCGTGGCCAAGGAAATCGAGCTGGAGGACAAGTTCCAGAACATGGGCGCCCAGATGGTCAAGGAAGTGGCCAGCAAGACCAGCGACATCGCAGGCGACGGAACCACCACGGCCACCATCCTGGCCCAGAACATCTATGCCGAAGGGCTGAAGCTGGTTGCCGCCGAACGCAACCCCATGTCCATCAAGAGAGGCATCGACAAGGCCGTGGCCGCCGTGGTCAAGGACCTGGACGCCATGACCTATTCTACCCGGGAAGAAAAAGAGATCGCCCAGGTCGGGACCATTTCCGCCAACAATGACGAGACCATCGGCAACCTCATCGCCGACGCCATGAACAAGGTCGGCAAAGAGGGCGTCATCACCGTGGAAGAGGCCAAGGGCCTGGAAAACACCCTGGACGTCGTGGAAGGGATGCAGTTCGACCGCGGCTATCTCTCCCCCTACTTTGTGACCAACTCCGAGAAGATGACCGCCGAGCTGGAAGACGCCCTGATCCTCATCAACGAGAAGAAGATCTCCAACATGAAGGAACTGCTTCCGGTGCTGGAAGGGGCCGCCAAGACCAACAAGCCCCTGCTGATCATTGCCGAGGACATCGAGGGCGAAGCCCTGGCCACCCTGGTGGTCAACAAGCTGCGCGGCACCCTGAATGTCTGTGCCGTCAAGGCCCCCGGATTCGGCGAGCGCCGCAAGGCCATGCTCCAGGACATCGCCTGCCTGACCGGCGGCCAGATGATCTCCGAAGACATGGGCGTCAAGCTGGAAAACGCCACGGTCAATGATCTGGGTCAGGCCAAGCGCATCGTCATCGACAAGGAAAACACCACCATCGTGGACGGCGCCGGCAGCGCTCAGGACATCAAAGCCCGGGTCAAGCAGATCAGGACCGAGATCGAAGAGACCACCTCTGACTACGACCGCGAAAAGCTGCAGGAGCGGTTGGCCAAGATCGTCGGCGGCGTTGCCGTGATCAATGTCGGAGCCGCCACCGAGACCGAGATGAAGGAAAAGAAGGCCCGGGTGGAAGACGCCTTGAACGCCACCAGAGCGGCCGTGGAAGAGGGCATCGTCCCCGGCGGTGGGGTGGCCCTGGTCCGCAGCCTGGGCGCCTTGTCCAAAGTGGAGACCAAGGATGAAGACGAGAAGGCCGGAGTGGAAGTGGTCCGTAAGGCCCTGACCGAACCTCTGCGCCAGATCGCCGTCAACTCCGGCTTCGAGGGCTCAATCGTGGTGGAAAAGGTCAAGGCCGAGAAAGAAGGCCTGGGCTTCAACGCAGCCACCGGCGTGTACGAGGACCTGGTCAAGGCCGGGGTCATCGATCCCAAGAAGGTCACCAGAATCGCTCTGCAGAACGCAGCCTCCATCGCTTCCCTGCTTCTGACCACGGAAGCCGCGGTGGCTGAAGTGCCGGAAGACAAGGACAAAGGCGGCGGCATGCCCGGTGGTGCTCCCGGAATGGGCGGCATGGGCGGCATGGGCGGCATGTACTAAACCGTCGGCCCGCATTTGTTTTGCCAATAAAAAAGGCCGGGCCTCTGCCCGGCCTTTTTTTATCGGCCGTCTGTCAGGTTAGCGCCAGCAGTAGCCGGAGCCGCCGCCGTAGCCCATCATATGGCCTCCGCCAGGCCAGGGACCACCACCCCGGTAACCGCCACCGCTTGAGGTCAGGCCCTTCTCCCGGGCCAGATTTTGCAGCTCGGCCCGGTTTTCATCGAGCCGGGCGGTCAGCTCCCGGATGCGCTCCTGGTCGGGATTTTGCCGGGAGTAGAGGGTGTTCAGCTCCACCCGGTCGGCAGCCATCTTTTGGCGCAGATCCTGGGTCTGTTGCATGAAGTCCTGATGGGCCTGGGTGTTCACCGGACCGGCGTTGTAGCCGGGGCCCCTTTGCGGTCCGTATCCCATGTGCCCCCCTCCATACCAGGCCATGGCCTGGGTCCAGATAAATCCGACTGCGATCAGGGCTGCGATTCCGATAAGCGTCTTTTTCATAACTGCCTCCTTGAAAGGTTGTTGTGTGAATGCACTCTTTTCTTAGCAAGGGGCGTGCCATGGAGAATTAATGATTAATTTTAAATATTTGTAAAAAAGTAGTTTTCCGGCAGCCGCGCACCTGGATACGGAGTATCCACCCGGGACTGGCTATCTGGATACTTTCTGACCGATTTGGTAGGGATCTCTGGCGGACGGCCGAGGGTGCAAGGTCAGAGCAAATTTGCCATGAGGCCCATACCAGTGCCTTATCCCTGAATCTCAGCCATAGAAAGCAGGAGAGTATTTTGTTCAGGGTTTTGAAATGACACAAACAAATCCCAAAACTCAAATTCCAAATTTCAAATAAATTTCAATATCCAAATTCCAAATTCAAAACGCAGAGAAAAAGCAACCTGCTTATCACTACAGCGAAACTTCAGATGCAATCATATCTTGTATAGAGCCAGTCACGCCTCAAGCGCGTGCCTGGCGGCCCGCAATGCCAGGCTGGAGCCTGGCGATCCCAGTACAAAAAGGGCTTGTGAGCATAAACTTTCGCTGTAGTGTTATGCCTTCACTTCGTTTATGGTTTGAAGGTTGGAATTTGGTATTTATTTGTGATTTGGTGCTTGGGATTTGGAATTTCATGTTCTATTCAATTTGGGTTGCGGGCGAAACCAGCTTTGGTTCAGAGTTCATTTACAGGATCTTTAATTTATAATGAATTTTTGATATATGACCCGTTTTCAAGAGCAGCAATTCACCGTCGTCGATACCCTGACCGGCCTGGAGTGGCTCAGGGACGCTTCAGAGCCCGGCTTTCCCATGACCTGGGCCCAGACCTTCGAGTATGTGCAGGAGCTGAACCGATCCGGCCGCTATGGTCATCAAAACTTCCGGGTCCCCAACCGGCGCGAGCTGTACAGCCTGGTCAGTCTGGACAACTTAAACCCCTGCCTGCCTCGGGAACACCCCTTTATCCGGGTCTTCACCAGCTACTACTGGACCTCCACCAGCTGCAGCCGTTTGCCGGACCAGGCCTGGTATATCCATTTCGGGGGCGCCAGGGTCTTCAAGGGTCTCAAGCGTGATTCGTACATGCTCTGGCCCGTCCGGACCTGGGCCGGACAGCCGTCTTTCTTCCAAACCGGCCAGGTTTCCTGTTTCGATGCCCGGGGACAGCGCATCGGGTGCGTGAGAAGCGGGCAGGACGGGGCGATCCGTTCGGGACTGGCCTGGCCGGAACCGCGGTTTATCGAGGCAGACCAAGGTGTCCTGGACCGTTTGACCGGTCTCCTCTGGGCCAGACATCCGGGGCCTGGATTTGGCCCTGTCTCCTGGGAGGAGGCCTTCGGGGCTGTCGAAGACATGAACAGCCGGAACCAAGGACAGAAAACAAAATGGCGGCTTCCCTCCATTTTCGAGCTGGAGAGCCTGCTTGATCTGGAGCGCCATTCTCCGGCCCTGCCCGGGGATCACCCCTTTGAGGACGTTCAGGAGTTCTACTGGTCCTCCAGCAGCAGCCGCTACGACCCGAAATACTCCTGGTGCCTGTATCTGAAAGACGGAGCCCTGGGCGTCGGCTTCAAGCCCCTCAGGGAGTTCTGCGTCTGGGCGGTCAGCGGGGGCAGGCCCGCAGGAGCGGAGACATAGTGGCTTTAAGAAAAAGTTTTTGGATTTATGCCAGATAACCAGCTCTTATTCTTTGTCTTAACAATCCAAAGCGGGCTTCGCCCGCAACCCAAGGTTCCAGGTTCACGGTTCACGGTTAAGAACAAGAAAAAGCCTGTGAGGCAAGACATCTTCTTGTTTTTCATGACAGAGACTCACAAGTAAGTCACTAAAATCTAAAATCCAAAATCCAAAATCTAAAAAGCTTGTTTAAGCATAAAACAAGTTTAAAAGCTTGTTTAAATTTTTTTTAAATGTTCAACAAATTTTGTTGACAAGAGGTTATTTTTGTGGTTGACTAGAGACTCACATTGAGAGGGCATGGTCCGTGCGATGCAATCAGAGCTAAGGGGTCGTTGGGCGACGATTCCCGCAGGTAAACCCTCTCTCCAAGGAATGAATGCAAATCAGAGGAGCCATGACTGAGACCGAGCAGATTTTCAAGACCCTGGAGCAGATCGCCGATGCCATCACCAAGACCTTTCCGAGATCTTTCGAGGTGGTTGTTCACGATCTCTCAACCCCTCAAAAATCCATCAAACATATGGCCGGTGAGGTTACTCGACGGAAAAAAGGGGGACCGGTTACGGACTTAGTGGTCAAATCTCTTCATAAGGAAGGGAAAGATATAAAAGATAGATATAACTATAAGACAAAAACAAAGGATGGACGGACACTCAAGTCGACCACGTCCTTTATTCGTAATAAAGAAGGTGAAGTCATTGCTGCATTTTGCATTAACTTTGACATGACTGATTATCTTAATGCTGTGCATGCTCTGGAAATGTTTACCACAACTACAGATTCTTTTGACACTAATACAGGAAATAAAACCGAAACATTCACCACTTCCATCAATGAGACCATTGAAGAAATTTTTTATCAGGCCATATCTAAGATTGGAAAGGAATGCACTTCCATGTCAATGGAAGAGAAAATAGATTTAGTAAAAGAGTTGGAGTGTAATGGCGTTTTTAATATCAAGGGCAGTATTGAGCAGATAGCCATACTCATGGGTGTAAGCAGGTATACTGTTTACAATTACTTGAAAAAGAGTCGAACGATGCAGGATTTAAACTGCCTGTAAGCATCTGGCGGCTCACAATCCAAGGAGGCAAAGACCATGGACGGAAAGGATCCTCTACGAATCATCGAATCTCCTCAGGCTCCACAGGCCATCGGCCCCTATTCCCAGGCCGTTGCTGCGGATAATTTACTCTTTGTCTCAGGGCAATTGCCTCTCGACCCGCTGACAGGGTATTTTGTGCAGGGAGACATTGGAAAACAGACGCATCAGTGTTTGGAAAACATCCGCAGCATCGCACAGGCCGCCGGGTCTGATCTTGATCGAGCCGTCAAGCTCAATATTTATCTCAAAGACATTGCCGATTTCAAGGCAGTCAATGAAGCATACGCCCAGCATTTTCCTCAAAATCCGCCGGCACGGCTGGCAATTCAGGTGGCGGCTCTGCCCAGGGACGCGGAAATCGAAATAGAGGCTATAATCAGTTTATCTTATTAGGAGGACCGTATGAATCTCGCCAAGTATCCCCGGCGTCGGTATACCGAGGCTGAAACGCCCCTAGAATTTCTCCCCAATTTCAGCAAAGCCCTGGCCGGGCCAGAGGTCTATATCAAGAGAGACGATCTGCTTGGCCTGACCGGTGGGGGGAATAAGACCCGCAAGCTGGAGTTTCTCGTGGCCGATGCCCTGGCCAAAGGGGCGGACACCCTCATTACCTGCGGAGCAGTCCAATCCAATCATTGCCGCTTGACTTTAGCCGCGGCGGTCAAGGAAGGGCTTAAATGCCGTTTGGTTCTCGAAGAGCGAGTGGCGGACAGCTATAATCCCGAAGCCAGCGGCAACAATTTTCTCTTCAGGCTGCTGGGGGTCGAGAAAATAGAAGTCGTGCCCGGTGGATCGGATATGATGGCTGCCATGGGAAAAGTTGCAGAAGATCTGGAGAAAGAGAACCGCAAGGGATACGTCATTCCCGGCGGCGGCTCCGATGCCGTCGGCGCCACGGGATACGTCGCCTGCGCCCAGGAAATTCAGGGCCAGCTTTTTGAAAAAGGTCTTGACCTGGATCGGCTTGTCGTGGCTTCAGGAAGCAGCGGTACACATGCGGGCTTACTCACCGGATTCCAGGGCTGCAGCATGAATATCCCGATCGTTGGCATTAATGTCAGCCGGGACCCGGAAGAACAGGATCCCATAGTCTACAATCTGGTCAGGGAATTGTGCGAAAGACTGGGGGTTAAAAATGCAATTCCCCGGGACGCGGTCCTGACCTTCGGGGATTACTGGCGCCCGAAATATTCAGTGCCCAATAAAAAAATGGTGGAAGCGGTGAATATGCTGGCCAAGACCGAGGGCATCCTCCTTGATCCTGTCTATACCGGGAAAACAATGGCCGGATTTATCGATCTCAGCCGCAAGGGTTTTTTCAAGAAAGGCGAGAAGGTTCTTTTTGTCCACACCGGCGGGGCGCCCGGACTGTATGCCTACACCAGGACAATTCTCGGGCTGGAAGAAGCCCCGGACTGATTCCCGCCCATCAAAAAACCATGAAAGAAAAAATCGTAGGAATAATCGGAGGCATGGGGCCCGAGGCTACCGTGGACCTGATGAGCCGGGTGCTGAAGGCCACTCCGGCCGCAGACGACATAGATCATATTCGTCTGGTCGTGGACAACAATCCCAAAGTTCCGTCACGGATCAAGGCCCTGCTGGAAAACACCGGAGAATCTCCGGCCCCGTGCCTGCAAGACATGG
>JAIPER010000196.1 GCA_021737115.1 Desulfohalobiaceae bacterium | reverse complement strand
CGTCTCCGGGAACATGATTGTAGACCCCCCGCTCCAGGGCGCGAAGCAGCGTGGACTTGCCATGATAGCCCCCACCCGCGATCAGGGTCACCCCCCGGGGAACCCCCATTCCCCGGACCAGGCCCTGGTGCGGCAGTTCGAAGGAGACCTCCAGTTCCTTCGGGGCCTCGAAGGCCACGCTCTTCCCTGGGGCCAGGGGCTTGTCGCTGACGCCGCTCTGTCTGGGCAAAAGGGAGCCGTTGCCCACAAAGGCCACCAGCCCCTTCTCGAACAGGAGTGTTCGAAGGACATGCTGGTCCTCGCAGACGTCAACATGGGTCTCGACCGCCCGGCTGTCCAGACTCCGGTACAAAAGAACCCTGCGGATGATTTCCGGGACCTGATCCCGAAATATCTCCTCTGCCTTGCGGCCGTCAATGGACCTCCCCCTGGCCGGCAGGCCGATGACGAACCGGGCCTGGACCTGTTGCCGGCTGACCACCATGGAGGTCCGCTCCAGGATCTCCTGCCCGCAGGCATCGATGTCGATCACCCCGCTGTTGCCGGTGCCCCGGGGCTTGTCTGCCAGTCGTCGGCACTGCCCGGCAAAGCAGCGGGTCAGATAATCTTCCAGGGCAATCCTTCGCACCGGGGTATTGAAGAGTTCTTCGGGAAACCCGGCCAGGTCCTGGCTCAGGGTGGCCCTGAGCCTGCTTGGCGGGGCAAAGGGATCGCTCTGAACCTTGTCCACATGCAGGACATAGTCCTTGAAATCATACTCCCCCTGGATATCCTGATAGGCCTTGAAGCCTTTGCCGTCTATTCGACATAAGGTGTGCTGCAGGTCGTTGAACTTTAGCATGTGTATCCCCTGAGATGATCATTTCGGCCCTGCCAGATAGGGCACACCAGATGAATTTATCGTTCTCGGGCCCATTGCACAGCTTCGGCCACTGCATCTTCGTTCAACCCTAAGGCTTTCATTTTCCGCCTCACATCCGCAAGATTGTCTCCAGAGAGATGAACTGGCCTCAAGAGAATAACTCCGTCGTGTACCGTCACCTCAAAATGAGTAGACTCAGGTACTTGAGCTAAAAGCGCCTTGGGGATTGTTATCTGATTTTTGCTTGTTAGTTTTGCCAACATATCCACTTCTCCTTTTCCTTACAACGCTGAAATTTTATTTTTTCGTTTTTGGCTTGTCAAACCGCAATGTATTCAAGCCCAGACTCCAAGCTGGCTAAAAATACGTCCGATCCCGGCCTTCGTGCTTGACCGCCAGGAGTTCGAACATGCGCACCAGGCCGCTGCCGATGGAGAAGATCGAATTGATGCTCAGGTTGTCCTCCACGGTCCGGTCGAAGAACAGATGCAGGCTGGAGTCCATGCCCTCCTCCGGCTTCCAGTAGCAGACCAGCAAGGGAACCCTGGGCAGGGGCCAGAGCACGATGGAGACATCCGAATCAAAGTGTTTTTCGATCTGCCTGCCGCTGAAGACCTCGAGCATGTCCTCGAACAGTCCGGTGTAGGTGTCGGCGATTTTTTTCAAGGGCTTTTCGCAGCGCTGCTCAAAAAGGCCCTGCCAGGTCCGCCCCTGGGAGAGCTCCCGGAAGGGGATCCACTTGCCGCTCGGAGGCGTGCCCCGGCCGTTGATGATATGGTCCAGGACCGGAATGGAGACCCAGGGATTGACGTGGATGTCCGCGGACAGGCTGCCGTCGGCTTGAACCCGAAAATTCTTGCCCAGGACCTTGACGGTCAGGCTGCGGCCGTTGTAGTGGCCGCCCACCCGCTGCGCGGCCTCGGCCAGATCGACCCCGCGCACTCGCTGCCTGATCTCTTCCATGGCCCGGTCCATATCTTCTTCAATGGTCTTTTTGCTCTCTCCGGTCTGGTCTCCGTATTTTTCCAGGACCTCCGGCGAGAGGCGGGGGCATTCCGACAGCAACCGCTGGCCGCGGAAGACTGCGGCCGCAAAGGCCAGGCAAGTGGCTTCCCCGCATTCCCGGCAGTTGGAGCCTTCCAGGAGCTTGTAAATATCCAGGGGAGCATTTAGTTCTGACATCAAATCGTTCCTCGGAATCTGTTCTGGATCGAGCAGGTGCCCGTCTGATTTTTGCATTATTGACCGCGGCCTGGAAATTCCGAGCCCGCCTGTTGATCAGTTTCTCAAAATTCAGGCCGAAAGACAAGTTGGTACTCCTCCGCTTATACTTTGCTTATCATTTGCTACGAATCAAGCACATGCAAAAAAGAATTGTGCCCACGGATCGGACACGGAAAAGGGAGAAGAAAATTGCCCACGGAACACACGGAAGGACACGGAAAAGGGAGAAGATGACTACTTTTGTCCGTCAGGAAAAAGAACCTGCCGGACAAAAACTGTCCCGCTGTCGCGGTGGGGCTGCTTCCATTTATTCAGTGTGTTCCGTGTGTTCCGTGGGCTATACATCTGCTTTCTGTCATTTCAAAGTATCGACGGAAGACTACCCAATTTTTCGGCCCTTAATTTTTTTCTTTTCAACCGGGGTAAACATGTTTATAGTGTTTGGCCCTTCAATTGAAGGCAAAACCCGAAAATTGTCAGGCCGGCTGCCGGCATGGTTATGAAACAACAAGCGCTTGAACGAGGAAAGTCATGTCTGAAATCCATATTTCCGTGCAGGGATTCGAGAAAATAAAGAAAGAGCTGGAGGCCCTCAAAAAGGAACGCCCGGCCGTGATCCAGGCCATTAAAGAAGCCAGGGAGGAAGGCGATCTAAAAGAAAACGCCGGATATGACGCGGCCCGGGAACGTCAGGGGATGCTGGAGGCCAGGATCAGCCATATCGAATCCAGACTGCCGCGGTTCCAGGTCATTGATCTGAATACCATGGGCGGGGACAAGGTCGCCTTTGGGGCCACCGTAGAAATAGAAAACATGGAGAGCGGGGAGAGAAAGACCTATACCCTGCTCGGACCGGACGAGGCCGACTTCAACCAGGGCACTATTTCGGTCTATTCTCCCCTGGCCAGGGCCATTCTGGGGCAGGAAGAAGGGGAGACGGTCGAGGTCGACGCCCCCAGGGGCCGGATCTTTTACGAGATCATATCCATCGAGTTCAAAGGGGTCAAAAACCCGTGAGACCCAGCCCTGTCGGCCATTTCAGACTCAAGGCCAACGACGGAGCGGCCAGACGCGGGGAGCTGACGACGGCCCGGGGAACCATCCAGACCCCAGTCTTCATGCCCGTTGGGACCCAGGGCTGCGTCAAGAGCCTGTCCCCACAGGACCTCGAGGAGCTCGGGGCGGAAATCATCCTGGGCAACACCTATCACCTCTTTCTCAGACCCGGGGACGAGCTGATCGCCGGCCAGGGCGGCCTGCACCGCTTTTCCGGCTGGCAGAGACCGATTCTGACCGACAGCGGCGGCTACCAGGTCTTCAGCCTGGCTGCCCTGCGGCGGGTCACCGGGTCCGGAGTCGAGTTCCGGTCGCACTTAAACGGGTCCAGGCACTTCTTCAGCCCGGAGAAGGTCGTGGCCATCCAGAAGAACCTGGGCTCGGACATCATGATGGTCCTGGACGAATGCGTCCCGCCAGGGGCCGGATATGAATACACCGAAAAATCCACCACTCTGACCACGGCCTGGGCCAGGGCCTGTCGGGAGGCCTACCCCCGGGGATCGGGAGATCAACTCCTCTTCGGAATCGTTCAGGGCGGTTTTTTTCCTGAACTAAGGAGCAGAAGCGCCGCTGAAATCTGTGAACTGCCCTTTGACGGTTTTGCCGTGGGCGGCTTGAGCGTTGGCGAACCCAAGCAGGAAATGCAGAGGATCCTGACCCACACAGCCCCCCTGCTGCCCGCGGACAAACCCCGCTACCTCATGGGCGTGGGCTCTCCCCTGGATATCTTAGACGGAATCGCTTTGGGGATCGACATGTTCGACTGCGTCCTGCCCACCCGGAACGCGCGCAACGGCACCCTGTTCACCAGCCGGGGCCGGATGAACATCAAGAAGGCTCAATACGCAGACGATCCAAGCCCCCTGGACCCGGACTGTTCCTGCTATGCCTGCCGAAACTTTTCCCGGGCCTACCTGCGCCACCTCTATGTGGCCCGGGAGATCCTCTCCTACCGCTTGAACACCATCCATAACCTGACCTACTACATGAAGCTGATCACAGGGGCCAGACAGGCCATCGAAGAGGGGCGGTTTTCCGCATACAGGGCGAGCCTGGCTGCGGAGCAGGAGTAGGCAGCCGCCAGAACTCAGCCCCGGTTGAACACCCCTGAAGGGGACCCCGGTTCAACAGGGTAAATATCCAGCTGCCAGTAGGCTGCCTTTTACACTTCGTGGCAGGCCAGCTGGCGGCCGTCGGCCAGGGTCTTCAGTTCCGGGAACTCCTGCCGGCAGCGCTCGGTGGCCTGTCGGCAGCGGCCGTGAAAGACGCAGCCCGGCGGGAGGTTGATCGGGGTCGGGACCTCTCCCTTGAGTTTGATGTGTCTGGCCTTTTTCTTCCCGATCCTGGGGATGGCGCTTAGCAGGGCCTGTGTATAGGGATGGAGCGGGTTGGAAAAGAGGTCCCTGGTCCTGGCCAGTTCGCAGATCGTGCCCAGGTACATGACGGCCACCCTGGTACTTATGTGTTCGACCACGGAAAGGTCGTGGGCGATGAACAGGTAGGTCAAGCCCCGTTGCTCCTGGGCGTCCAGCAGCAGGTTCAAAATCTGGGCCTGGATGGAGACGTCCAGGGCAGAAATCGGTTCATCGGCCACGATAAACTCCGGGCCGACCACCAGCCCCCTGGCAATGCTGATCCGCTGGCGCTGCCCCCCGGAGAACTCGTGGGGCAGGCGGCTGAGCCACTGGACGTCCCCTCCCACCTGGAGCATGACCTCTTCGATCCGATCCTTGATTTCCCCGGAACCAAAACCCGGATAGTGAAAGCGCAGTGGCTCTTCCAATATCTGCTGGATCCGCTTGCGCGGGTTCAGGGAGGCGTAGGGGTCCCGAAAGACCATCTGCATCTTTTTGCGAAAGGGCAGCATCTGCTTGGGGTTCAGGCCGTCGATCCGCGCATCCTGATAATGGATCTGACCGGTGTTTGGAGGGTGAAGCCCGATGACCGTCCGGCCCAGGGTGGACTTTCCGCAGCCGCTCTCCCCGACGACACTAAAGGTTTCGCCGGATTTTATCTGAAAGCTGACGTTATTCAGGGCCTTGACCAGATACTTCACCCGGGTCAGCCTGCCCTGCCGCCAGCTGAGCTGGTCCAGCAGCCCTCCGGAAATATCGAATATCTTGGAGAGGTTGTTCACCTTGAGCAAAGATCGATCCTGTGCTTCCATTTTTTGGTCCATGGACGACTCCAATCCTGGACAAGCCAAAATTGTCATGAAAAGTGTCTTTTGTTGTTGGTTCAGGCAAACAGATGGCAGGCCACGCCCCCTTCCGGGTTTTCCCCCCGATAGTACAGGGGAGGCTTTTTCCTGCAGACTTCGAGGCGGCGGTCGCACCTGGGATGAAAGGAGCACCCCGGAGGGATGCTGGTCAGGGTGGGCATGGTTCCCGGAATCTGACTCAGCCTTGACCCGGCCTTGACCCCCTCCTGGGGAAGCGCCGCAATCAGTCCCTTGGTATAAGGATGCTGGGGGTTGCTGACCACATCCTGGGTGTTTCCTTTTTCCACAATCTTGCCGGCATACATGACCGCTATTTTTTCCGTGGTCTCCGAGACCACGGCCAGATCATGCGTGATCAGGATCAAGCCCATGTGTTCCTGTTTGCAGAGATCGATAAAGAGATCCATGATCTCGGCCTGAATGGTCACATCCAGGGCGGTGGAAGGCTCGTCCGCAATGATCAGCTTTGGGTTGTTGAGCATGGAAATGGCGATGATGATCCGCTGGCGCATCCCGCCGGAGAATTCGTGAGGGTACTGTTCCAGTCTTTTCTCCGGAGAAGGGATCTGAACCTGGCGCAGCTTCTCCACGGCTATCTCCCGGGCTTTGTTCTGGCTCAGGTCTCTGTGGACCATCAGGGTCTCCATCATCTGGGTGCCGATGGTCAGGACCGGATTCAGGGTCATCATCGGGTCCTGAAAGACCATGCTGATCTTATTGCCCCGGATCGCGCGCATTTCCTCCTGGGACAGACGGTTCAGCTCGCGGCCTTCGAAGAGGACGCGCCCCGAGGCGATATATCCGGGCTTGCTGATCAGATTGATGATGGAGAATCCGGCCACGGACTTGCCGGCCCCGCTCTCACCGACCAGTCCCAGCCGTTCCCCCTGGTCCAGGGAAAAGCTGATCCCGTTCAGGGCGGTCAGGTCGGCGTTTCGCAGGGCGAAATTGACCACAAGGTCTTGGACTTCCAGTAATTTGGACATTTGTATTCTTTTAACTCAGAATTCGTGGTTTTATCAGGCTAGTACAGAGCTCTTTCCCGTACTCCAAGGTTTGGATTTTTTTTGGACAAATATCAGGTTGTGATAAATTCGAAGCACGAAATTCGAAATCCGAAACAAGCACGAAATTCAAATACTCAAATGACAAAAACAAAGATTAAAATACAGAATAAAAGCAATTAGTTGTTGATCTTTTTATTTAGTTTTGAATACGGTTGCAGAAAAAAAGCTCACATTTCCAGCCAGCCGACCTCCGACTCTTCCGACCTCCTTCCACTCGTATGAAACTAGACTTTGCTTTGTCCGTCACCCCGGCGGAGGCCGAGGTCCAGCTCTTACTTTTTCAGCCTGGATTCCGGCCTCCGCCGGAATGACGGAGTGGGT
>JAIPER010000195.1 GCA_021737115.1 Desulfohalobiaceae bacterium | reverse complement strand
CAAAAATCTTACCTTCGTGGTCCTTGGTGAGCCTTCGCCTGCACATTTCGTGCACGGCACGATATGTGCAAATTTGTTCATTCGGAATTCCGCTGAGCAGCCGGATTCTCCAGCAGACGCGGCTTCGGGAAAATGGGCCTTCATAAACCAGCTTTCTTCAAAAGACAGTTTTTTCTTTACTTGTCTTTGAAAAAAAGATAAATTCTGGACATGCAGACGCTAATCGAGCAACTCATCGCTGACTTTCAGGAAAGGACTCTGCCTCGTATGACTCGGCGGCAGGCAATTTTGCCCCGGCTTCCCGGCAAAATCGACTGCGTTATCGGCATGAGAAGATCAGGCAAAACCTGGTTCCTGTATCAAATCATGCGCGAATTGCTCCTGGAGGACTTCCCGCCGGAGGCCCTGTTATATCTGAACTTTGAAGACGAACGTCTGTTACCGTTAACCGCTTCTGATCTTCAGCAGATACCGGATACCTATTATCGCCGATATCCGCATTTGAAAAACCGGCAGTGCGCCTATTTCTTCGATGAAATCCAGAACATACAAGGATGGGAGCGATTTGTCAGGCGGCTGCTGGATTCTGAAGATGCGCATATCTGCCTGACCGGGTCGTCTGCCAAGCTGCTGAGCACCGAGATTGCAACCAGTTTACGAGGGCGGTCCCTGGCCACTGAAGTCTTTCCATTCAGTTTTGCCGAATTCCTCGAGCATTGCGGCATAGACAGCAAAGTGGAGAATCAGCCGGGCTCCAAACGCCGGGCTTTACTTGAAAACAAGCTGTCCGCCTATTTGGATAGTGGCGGTTTTCCCGAAGTTCAGGGGCTTGAGCAGCATTATCGCATCAGCATATTGCAGGAATACCTGGATGTTGTTGTTTTGCGGGACCTGGTTGAAAGACACGGGATCTCAAATGTTGTCTCCCTGCGCTATATGATACGCCATCTGATGAATTCCCCTGCCGGTTTGTTCAGTGTGCAAAAATTTTATAATGATCTCAAATCACAAGGCATCCCCTGCGGGAAAAACACCCTGCACGAATTCTTTGACTTTTTATCAGATGCCTATCTATTTTTTCCTGTCTATATCCGCACTGATTCAGAGCGATCCAGGATGGTGAACCCCAGGAAAGTCTACGCAATCGATACCGGCATGATCCGTGCCTGTTCCCGGAGCACGTCTCCTGATTGGGGTCACCTTTTGGAAAATTTCGTGTTTATGGAACTTCGTCGCACAACCAGGCAGATAGAGTATTATCGTACAGAAAGCGGCAAGGAGGTTGATTTCTGCATCACAGATCGATCCGGGAACATCAGCTTGATTCAGTCGGCGGCATCGTTGGAGGATCCGAGAACTGCAGTCCGTGAAACAAACGCCTTGTCTGAGGCTATGGACGAATGTCAGGTGGCCGAGGCCACCATCGTGACTTTGAACACTGAAAAACATCTCGACACAGAATCCGGCCGTATTCATATTCTTCCAGCCTGGAAATGGGCCTTACTTGCGAAGGAAGACCCGGGGCGCTGCTGACATTCCCGGCATTCCAGTCTCGATACGCCTGCCTGGTTTTTGCTATAATTCCGTCCAGTGGCTATTCGGATTTTTTTATCCACGAAGTGACACGAATTTACACGAATTTAATGAAAGGAGGAGTGGTACTGTGTTGTTTAAGGATGAAGTATACCGGATCATCGGTGCGGCCATGGAAGTGCACAAGGAACTCGGCCCTGGTTTTCTGGAGGCTGTCTATCATGAAGCTTTCGGCTGGGAATTGCATGACAGGGATATTCCATTCGAATCCGAGAAGATGCTGAAGATTCATTAGCCTTCGTGGACAAAAAGAGTCTTTTTCCGAGTTCGGATTCATGGATAATCACATCCACGTTACCTGCGCCATCATCGAACGAGACGGTCTGGTCCTGGCGGCCAAGCGAGGGGCGGCCATGAACATGTCCCACAAATGGTAATTCCCCGGAGGGAAGATCCGTCCAGAAGAACCCCCTGAATCCTGCCCGCAGAGCGAAATCCTGGAAGAACTGGATGTAAATGAAAATATTTGCACATTCATTGGATTGTAAAATGCAGCCGCTTGAGGTATCACAAGGCAGGATCGATGCGCTGGTCAATGAACGGACATCCGGTCCTGTGAAATCAGCCTTGCAGAGCCTGCTGGAAGCGCCGGATACTGCCGCTGGGAAAAAGAATAAACGCCGATTTTCGGAGTACGACCATGAACAGGTTAACCCAGCTTCAACTCACGGGATTCAAGAGCATCAAGGACTTGCAGCACCTGCAGCTTGGTCAGGTCAATGTACTCATCGGATCCAATGGGGCGGGCAAATCCAACTTGATTTCATTTTTCCGGTTGCTGTCCTGGATGTTGAGCGGCACGGGCAATCTGCAAATGCATATTGCAAAATACGGCGGCGGCAGCAGTGTTCTGTTTGAAGGCTCATTGGTGACCACGGGAATCAAGGCAGACCTGACCTTTGAATTCCAGGCCGGGATCAATGAATATGCCTTTGAGCTCGTGCATGCGGCCAAGGACGTCCTGGTCTTTACAGACGAATGCTATCGGTTTTCCAGGCAAGATCTCGAAAGGAGGACTGAATGGTCGCATCTGGGATCAGGACACAAGGAAGCAGCTCTTCTGGAAATGGAAGACCCGACCGCCAGAGTGATCCTCTCCATGCTCAGAGGCTGTGTGGTCTATCAGTTCCACAACACCTCGGAAAACGCCCGCATCAGACAGTACTGGAACGTGGACGACAACAAGTTCCTCAAGGAGGACGGGGCCAATCTGGCCCCCTTTCTCCTGCACCTGCAGGAACACACACCTGCCTATTACCGGCGCATCGTGGAAACCATCAAAGATATTGTTCCGTTTTTTGACGACTTTGTATTGGAGCCGGACCATCATAAGCTGCTCTTGCAGTGGAGGGAAAAGGGCAGCGACATCGTCTTTGGTCCGCACCAGGCCTCGGACGGCACCTTGCGCATCATGGCCCTGGTCAGCCTGCTCCTGCAGCCCGAGGGAAACCTGCCGCCCTTGATCATCATAGACGAACCCGAGCTGGGACTGCATCCCTATGCCATCACAGTCATCGCCGGTCTTTTAAAGAGCGTTTCGTTCCAGGCCCAGGTCCTTTTGGCCACGCAATCCACTGCCTTTGTCGATCAGTTCGAGCCCGAGGACATCCTGGTGGTCGAACGAAGAGACAGGGAAAGCCTGTTCAAGCGCCTTGATGCCGAGGCCCTCCAGGAATGGCTCGAAGAGTATTCCATCTCGGAGCTCTGGGAAAAAAACGTGCTTGGCGGGAGGCCCTGACATGATCCGCTCGATCTCTACGCCCTGCCCCGGGATTTTCCAGGCTTTTCTGCGGCTGCGACCTTGAATGATCCACAGGAAAAGGTGATCGGCCTGGAGCGAGCCTTTGCCGAGAATATTGCAGACCACAGGTTTCTTCCCTATCTGCAGTTCCATGAATTTGAAGCCTTCATTTTTGTTGATCCTTCGAAACTCGGATTGGAATTCATCGGACGGGAAAAGCCCATTGCCAATCTGACCAAGCTCAGAAACCAATTCCAAAGCCCGGAAGACATTGATGACGGTGCAGAGACTGCGCCTTCCAAGCGCATTATCGCCGAACTCCCAGATTATGCAGGCCGCAAGGTTCAGGCCGGACCCATGATAGCCCAGGCCATTGGTCTGGAGACTTTGCGAGAACATTGCAGACATTTTCAGAGTTGGCTGCTCCAACTCGAACAGCTATCAGGATAAGCCCGGTTCATATTCTGCCAATTAACTGGGTCTTCCATTTCACCCAGCGCATCTGCAAAAAAATTTGTGGCTCACACAAGGCTAAATTTGAGCTACAAAAAGATTTGTGCATATTTCATGAGCCACAAAATTTGGAAGCATTTTGCAATATCTCAGAATACTTATCTCCAACCGTGAACGCTCCGAGTTGTAGGCTCTACAAGCCGGAAGCCGGCCTGTAATCCCTACTCTCTGACCCGTGGGCGGGGCTGGAAGCGGAGCTGGAGCCCGGAGCTGGAGCCCGGAACTTCTGATTCGTGAACTGTGAACCTGGAATCATCTCAAGATCATTGACGACAAACAGCTTGCCGGGTTAATGATTGGTGAGGACAAGAAAAAAAATATACTCCCCGAAAGTGAAACCGGATTCAGGCGATATATTGTTTGAAAAGATATTGAAACGGTTAAAAAGTGAAGTACGGAAGAAAACAGGAAAACAGTAGCAAAGGTTAATTGAGGATGGCATGAATACGTATAAATTTTCAGTAGTTGTGGAAAAAGATCCTGATGGATATTTTGCTTACTGTCCTGAACTTCAGGGCTGTTTCACGCAAGGTAGCACTTACGAAGGAGTTATGGAGAATATAAAAGACTCCATTCGGCTACATATTGAAGATCGGATTGAAAGTGGTGAAGATATTCCTCAATCTGAATCTGTCAGCTTAACCCTGATGGAAATTGCGGTATGACAGAGAAGTTGCCGAGGATAACAGCTGTTGAGATAATCAAGGTATTAGAAAAAGCAGGATTTTTCTTATCGCGACAGAGCGGAAGCCATAAGATATACAAGAATAGGGCAGGAAAGAGAACAACTGTTCCATTTCATACAAGCAAAACCCTTCATCCCAAAACACTGAAAAGCATTTTGCGTGATGCAGACTTAACTGTAGATAGGTTCATAGAATTATTGAAAGAATATCTTTTTTTTTCACCGTCCCAATCATCAAGTGATCGGGAGCGAGCGGTTTTCTTGTTCTGTAACTCCCCAACCCCTGCTCCTGCTCTATGCCCTGGGCCGCTGCCTGCGTGGAAAAGGCCGGCTCATGCCCTATGCCAAGTTGGATTCTGAGCCCGGCAAATTGTTGACCGGGTTCAAGCCATATCGTTCTCTTCGCAGGTATTTATACAATCTCTGATTTTTGAGGCCATTGCGTCCAGCCAAAGATGATGAATCAACAGTATCGTTTGATTGCGCAGATCAAGAGCGGCGAAGGACCGAGTCTGGAGTTCAAAAATCCGGTTATCGGCGCTTTTTTTCGGGAAATCCACCGGGCGGACGAGCTGGGCTCCGGCATGCGCAACATGATGAAGTACGGCCAAGCCTATGGAGGGGATGACCCTCAACTAATCGAAGGTGATGTGTTCCGGATCATTGTTAGCGTACCGGAATTTGGAGCTGTTGAAAAAAAGTCGGAACAGGAAGTCACCGAACAAGTCACCGAACAAGTTACCAAACAAGTTACCGAACAAGTCAAACGATTATTAATAAGTATAAAAAGCTCTTCTGCCAGCGCTCAGGAACTGATGCAATATATGCAAATGAAACATAGACCAACTTTTTTGTACGACTACCTCCAACCCAGCATAGATGCTGGATTTGTTGAAATGACACAACCTAACTCTCCTAGGAGCCCAACTCAGAAATATAGACTGACTTCAAAGGGTTTAGAATATATTGATAAATTAGAAAAAAGCATTTGAAAACCTGCTTCCGACTCACAGCATATGGCTAAACGCTAACCGCTAATGGCAGGCCTATATTTTCATGAACCCAGAAGCAATCAGGCAGCGTATCGACCGACTCAATGTCTGGAAGCAGGGCGGGCAGCGTGCTCCGCACAAGCCCCTGCTCCTGCTCTATGCCCTGGGTCGATGCCTGCGTGGAAAAGGCCGGCTCATTTCTTATACTGAGTGCAATTATTCATAAGCGTGGGTAATGGGATGAGAATTTTATCTGATTCATAAAGATAAAGCTAAATCATAGAGAGTCTCATAATTCGTCACCGAATTTTCAAACTCAAGCACCCGTTGATAAAATTCTTTTGCAGCATGCATCATAAGCTTTTCGACAGAGGGGCCTTCACCATTACAGATGACATGGGGATGCAGGTCTCGGAAATCGCCCACGGCACTTCCGGATTCAATGAATGGCTCCTGGCCTTCCACGGCCGGCCCATCAGATCGCCCCAGAGGCCTACATACTTTCCGAAGTCTTCTTTTGTGGAGTGGCATGTCAGAGAGGTTTTTAAAGGATACTCAAGGTTCAGTGAATAAGGGGATTTCTGAGCCTATCCGGATTTTTTTATCCACGAATTTACACGAATTTACACGAAGTTTTTTTCTTCACGGCTGCCTGAAAGAATAGATCATCCAGCCGTGAACAGCATCGCCTGCTGGCGAAGCCTTTTGTCTGCCGGTCTTCCTTCCCGGCAGACAAAAATCTTACCTTCGTGGTCCTTCGTGAGCCTTCGTGGACAAAACGGTCTTTTTCCGAGTTCGGCTCTCATGAATAAACATATCCACGTCACCTGCGCCATCATCGAACGAGACGGTCTGGTCCTGGCAGCCAAGCGCGGAGCAGCCATGAAGATGCCCCACAAATGGGAATTCCCCGGAGGCAAGATCCGTCCCGGAGAAAATCCTGAATCCTGTCTGCAGCGCGAAATTCTGGAAGAACTCGATGTGCAGATTCAGATCACCAGGAACCTGCAGCCGGTTACCCATGATTATCCGGATTTCCGGATCACCCTGTATCCTTTTGTCTGTTCAATCGATGCTGAAGAGCCCAGACTGAATGAACATGCCTCGGTTATCTGGCTTCCGCCTAAAGAGCTTTCCAGGCTTGATTGGGCTGAGGCCGACCTTCCGGTGCTGGAGGCCTATTGTCAATCCCTGAACGCTGGAGCGTAATGGAACCCGGTCTTCCCCATGGCATCTATGATGCACTCCTCGATACCAATCTGAAAGC
>JAIPER010000194.1 GCA_021737115.1 Desulfohalobiaceae bacterium | reverse complement strand
GGTAGTCCGGCAAATGCTTCCGAATGTCTTCCGTTTTCTTCAAGTGGCTTATATCCTTATTCAGTTCGCTGATCACCGCGTTGTGCAGCCTGGAGCTGAAATGATTGCGCAACAGCCCCAAAAAGTTGGGGGAAGCAACCAAAATCAAATGCTCAAACCTGTGCTCATGATGCATGGTATCCAGATACTCGGCCAGGCTTTGGGCAAACCGCTCGGCTTCCACCTTGCGTGCCGGAGTCTGCTCCGTTGCACTGCGGAATTCGCCCTGCATGGCATGCATGCGCCCTGGCTTATCGGTTTGCAGCTCACTGTCCCGCATCCTGGATTCCGGATGATACATCACCTCCAGCTCTGTCAGAACTCCGCTCCGGGAGTTGGTTCCGAAAATCCTGGCCCGTGAGCTGTCGCCTACAACAATCCATACCTTGTATTGCATACTGTTTCCTCCTTATAAAACTCAGACATGCAATGCAATATATATTTTATATGAGAATTTTCCCTGACAAAGTCAAGATGGACAGCCAATTGGCTCCAGCAACATGGGCTTGCAGGCCAGGTTCCAGGACATGAACCCTGAGCAAGGTGTTCCCTCGTCCTTGATATGTACATATTTTTGAACATGAAGCTACGGAGTACACAATTATGCCTGTATTTGATTACATGCCCATGGGCGAAGGCGGCCTCCAAGAGATTTTCTCCTGGATGGACGACTTTGTCCTTACCCACAAAGAGATAGCTGAAAAAAGGGTCCTCGGCAGGTCAGAGGACGAGAGGTGGGACATCCCGGCCATCGTGGTCACCAACAAGGATGTCCCTGAGGAGAAAAAACAAATAGCCCTGATCACCCTTTCCAGGCATGGACATGAACGGGGAACACGGGTCGTGGGCCCGGAGATTTTGAGCTATTTGGCCAGTCCTGAGGCGCGAACTGTACGGGACCGACAAACAGTTATTGTGGTCCCTGTGGTCAATCCAGAGGGAGTTGTCCAGGACAGCTTCCATTCATCCATGTCCGGAATCACAGAGCTGGAAAAAAAGATTTTCGGCCGTCTCTGCGCTGAGTTTCCCCCAGATATGATGATCGATTTTCACAGCCTGGGCAAGACCGATGGTTCAAAATACGATCTGGGGGATATGGAGGTTATCGTTCCGGCCAACACCACCAAATGGGGCATGGATGAGCAGATACACCAGTATGTGGCCCATGAGATGCAAAACTACGCCGAAAAGTATGGTTGGCCGTATGAAGTCCACACCCTTGAAGATCTCAGTGCCTATTACTTCGGGGGCCGGGATGGACGCCTGCCGCACGCTTCTTTGCAGGAAAAGACCTTCCTTTTGCAGGTCCAAAACCCCTATGAGCAGTTTGCCTTTCCAGAAGACTTTCCAGGATATACGAATTACACTTGCGGCCCGGCATATCTGAGATGGCACACCATGGTTTTCGGCATGGAAACCAACCACTTCTCTATTAGGCCGGATCAAGGCCTGGGCGAAAGCGGGATGCTTCCCTGCAGAGCCCTTTTGGAGATGGGAAATCAGCGCTTTGCCTGGGAAAGGGCTCCTGGATATCCCACAAACCTCCTGTACGGGGACTTTCGGATCTCTCTTCGACCAATAGGTGAAAATCCAGGGCAATTGCGGACTTCCCGGGAAAGACTGTGGAAGGAGAGGTTTTTCTTTGATGTCTTAAAGCGGGAAACAATCGATGCCAACACAACCCTGGCCGAGCTGGGATATCTCGGCGACAATCTTCCTTTGGATCTCGGCCTGTGCTTGCGTATGCGCCAAAAAAACATTCACAGGGTCTGCATCCACGAAGAAGATGCGGCCTTCGAAACCTTTACCGACCACTGTTCCACATTTGTGCATATCCCATTGCGTCTGCAGGCCGCCGGCAGGACCAAGGTCACTATTGAGCATGGAGAATGAGACCGCGCTGTTTTTGTAGGTCGCTTTGACCTCTTCCTCCTTGATGTCCTGATCCAAGGGGATCTGACGATGGAAAGCCCCATAGCGACGTTCCGTCCACCCGGTTCCGGTCTGGTCGCTTTCCTTTTCCTCTTTCTTTTCCCCTTTGAGCTCCAGGACGCCGTTGCGTACCGAGATGTCCACGTTCTTGGGATCCATTCCCGGCATCTCGGCTGTGAGCACATAGGCGTTGTCTGTCTCTTGCATGTCCATGGTGGGAACAAAGGACATCTCTTCACCTAAGAGCCTTTCCGGCATACGGAACATATCAGCCATGGTCGGAGCCATTTCCGTGAATGGATCCCAACGCCGATCCTGACGCAGGTTTGTGTCTTGGTTTCGCAATCTTGGTGTACGCCACATAGACATTACCTCCTATTCAAGATATTGTTTTTCTTTCCTTTCATCCATATTGGTAAATCAAGCTGTCGATCTGTCAAGGTGTGGAACAAAAAGGGCACAGGAGTTTTATGCTACTGAAAGTATTGCTTGTTCCTGAATCATCTCCAGATCTGCAGCTGCACTTCGACCCTTAGTGGTCAGATAATTGCCCAGCATCAGCCCGTTGGCCCCAGCCAAAAATATCCAGGACTGGAAATCCTTGAGGGTTACTTCTCTTCCTCCGCAGATTATGATGTCTGTGCAAGGGTTGATCAGACGGAACAAGGCTATGCACTTCAGGGCGTCTAAGGGCCTGACGAAAGGCCGATCAGCCAGGCGGGTTTCTGGGATAGGGTTGAGGAAGTTTAATGGTATGGAATCCACCTCCAAACGCCGCAGGGCAAAGGCCAAATCCAGGCGCTGCTCCCAGCTTTCTCCCAGGCCGATGATTCCTCCGCAGCAGACCTGCATCCCGGCCTTCTGGGCAGCCTCAACAGTCCAAATATCTTCATCGTATGCATGGGTCGAACATACTTGAGGGAAATAGCTCTCGGCGGTCTCCAGATTGTGATGAAACCTGACGACCCCGCTTTGGGCCAGCTCTTGGGCCATGGGTTGGCTTAACAGACCCAAGGATGCACAGACCGCTAGGTCGGTCTTTTGGGAGATCGTATCCACCGCCTCGAGGAGGACATCCAACTCCTTGCGGTTTACCTGTTTTCCACTGGTGACCAAGGAAAAGTGTGTAGCCCCGGCTTCCTGCGCCCTGACAGCCTGTTGGAGCATTTGCTCCGCAGAGAGCAGGGGATATATCGGGACCTGAGCCGCGTGATGCATGGACTGGGCACAGAATGCACAATCCTGTGAACACTGGCCGGATTTCGCATTGCAGACCAGACAAGTCCGTATAGAGCCGCCGGCCATTGCCACACTCACCTCGCGGCTGGCAAATAACAGCTCGAAAAATTGGGCTTGGGGAAGGGAAAGAATCTCCTGAGCTTCATCCGGCTCCAATCCCGGCCGTCTGCCCTGAATAATGTCCTTCGCCATCTGGGTCACAAAGCTTTCAGTCATAGCTTGTCCTTTGGTTTGAGGCTGTGCTGGTTCCCAGGTGGGTAAAAAAAAAGGGGACCGACTGTCAACCTTCATATCGATAAGGTTTACAATAAGCCATTCAGGGATTGATCTCATATCCAGGTCAGTGCACTGTGCTTCTGGAGATTGCGGCGGCGAAGGCGCCGGGCAATGATGAGGGGTATGTCTGAACTCTGAGCAACCAAAATGGGTACAACTATTCGTACAAAACACCTGTCGCAACCAATGGAAGTACCCTGGTCGGTCCGGGACACATGGCTGGGGGCTGCCTGTCTGGGTCTATGGCTCGCCCTGGCCTATGCAGGGGTTATATTGCTTAAGTCCCTGACTGTGGATATCTCTGCGGGTCTGTTGGTGGCTCTTTTGGAACTGGCCCTGCTCTTGCCGGTGTGGTGGCTTGCGGGCAAGAAACATGGTGCGAGGTGGCGAGATCTGGGAATACGCGGGTTCAAGGCCAGGTATTTGGGACTGGGACTGGGACTCTTCTTCCCGGCCATGTGGGTGAACGCCCTGTACGAATCCTTCCTCTCCCGGTTTGGGCTGAAGATGCAGCCGGAATTGGAGCGCATTCTGACCGGCACTCCCTCACCTGGCCTGTTCATTTTTGCTGCGGTGATCCTCGCTCCTGCGGTGGAAGAGATCTTTTTTCGCGGGTTCCTTTTTGCGGGGCTCAAAAAACGCTTTTCCTGGCCACAGGCCATGCTCATCAGTTCCGGGCTCTTTGCCCTTCTGCACCTGCGTCCCATTGCCGCCCCGCCCATATTTCTTCTCGGCCTGGTCTTTGCCTACCTCTACCAGCGAAGCGGCTCTATCTGGCCGGCAATTCTCATCCATGCCCTGGTCAACGCTCTGGCCGTGACCTGGATCTTGACCCAAGCTGCGGCTTAACCAGCTCTCAGGATGCGCTGCAAACGTGCATGGTCTTTTTTAAGCATGGCCCCAAGCCAGCCTTTGGACCGGGTTTGGGCCCATGCCCGTGTTCTTGATTTATTGCAACCCGGCTTCTCCTGTGTCTGGCATGTCTCCACCAACGTCCTGGAGTGAGCTCTGGGCTTTTTCAAGCTGAGCCTTGAGCTCGTTCACCTGGCCCTGCTTCTGGGTCAGCTTTGAGCGAAGCTCCTTTGCCTTTTGCGGGGACATCCAGGCATCGCGTATCTCTTCCAGCTTGGCCTGCAGATCGTTTACTTGCTGGGTCTTGTCCTGAACAGCTTCTTGGGCCGTTTGCAAGACCTCGTTTTTGTCTTCCAGAGAAGACCTGGATTGCGAGAGCTGGCCCAGCAAAGACTCCACCTTGCCCTGCAAGGATTGAACAAACTCCTCATAACGACCCTGAGCTGCCTGCATGTGCTTTTTTTGCTCAGTCAGCTTGTCCCTGGCCGCTTGCAGTTGGGCGCTTTGTTTCGAGACTTTCTGCTCCAGGGAGCTCTTGGCTTCCTGGGCTGTGGACATCCGGTCCTTGAGATCAGACATCTTGTCCTGTGCATTTTGCAGGCTCTTGGACCGGCTCTTGAGCTTTTCCTGCACTGCCTGCAATTGCGAACGTAGATCGGAGGCTGTCTCCTGCAAATCAGCCTTTTCTTGGTGCACAGAAGCCATTTGGGCCTTGGTCGACTCCAGCTCTTCTTCCAGCTGGGAAATCTTCTCTTGGGCCTGGTCCAACTCATTTACTTTTGCATCGTATTTTTCCTGGGACACACCACACCCGGACACTGCCACTAACAAGACACAGACCAAAAGCACACCAATCACGTGTCGCATCTCATTCCTCCTTTTGGGAGATGTCAAAACGCCATGAGCCGATCATACATTGACGGACAATTTATGTCCTTCCCCACATTTATGCAAGCTCGTATGAGATTGAAAGTAAAAAGGCATATTCCTGATGATGGACAGGAGGTATCAGCTGGGATTTAGCCGGTGAGTCCAGACTGCGAGAGGGACAGATGGGAAGCACAAAAACGCCGCTGGAGTGATTCTAGGCCATGGCGTGTATTTCTCACATCATTTATGTCCACTCTGTACCTCTGTTTACAATCCACCGATATCATTTTGCTGAGCAATAAATGTCTTTAATTCAGCTAACGGCAGGGGCTTGCTATAATAATACCCCTGGACAATGGAACAAAATCCCAGTCTTTCCAAATACTTTTTTTGAGCGTGCGTTTCTACGCCTTCGGCCACAAAATTGACATCCAGGCTTTGGGCCATGGATTGAATAGCTGTAAAAATCGTCTTTTCTGAAGAGGCCAGGTTGGCCTGCTGGATAAATCCCCTATCCAACTTCAAGGTATTGATGGACAAGTTTTGCAAGTAATTCAAGGAAGAATAGCCTGATCCAAAATCATCAATAGCAATGGACACACCTCCTTGAGTGAGTTCCTCAAGCATTTCTGACGCATTTTGCAAATCATGCATGAGACAGCTTTCCGTGATTTCCAACTCCATAGAGTTTTGCCTCAGGCCACATCCATGAATAATCTGCAAAACATTTTGAACAAAGTTGGAGCTGCTTAATTGCTGTACTGAAATATTGACGGACGTCTTCAGCGGGAAAAACCCCTCTGCCTCCAAATCCTTGGTATCTGCACATGCCTGACGCAGCCCCCAGTCGCCTATTTCATTTATCAATCCATTTTGCTCGGCAATGGGAATGAAACACGCAGGCCCCAAGGTACCGTACTGGGGATGATCCCATCGCATTAATGCTTCAATCCCCACTACCTTGTTACAGACAGCTTCAATTTGGGGCTGATAATAGAGCAGGAGTTCATTTCGTTGAACGGCAGAATACAAGTCATTTTCCAACTCCAGATTAGGGTAATCACTTATAAGGGTATTGTTATACAAGCAATATCCATTACAAGATTTTTCTTTGACCCGGTACATTGCTATATCGGCATGACGGATTAATTCATCTTTTGTTTTGCCGTGGTCTGGATACAGAGCTATCCCTATACTGGCCGTAATTCGAATCTCCTTACCCCTGTACCGCATAGGTTGATTGAGTCTGTCCAAAATCTTTTGGCAGACTCGGTCTGCATCTTCTGCAGATGGAAGATCTTGCATCATCAATAAAAATTCATCGCCTCCTATACGGGCCAACGTATCTGTTTCCCGAACACATCTTTTCAGTTTTTTGGCAACTGACTGCAGGATCTCATCTCCAGCTTGATGGCCAAAATTGTCATTGATTTTTTTAAAACGATCCAAGTCCAAAAACATCAATGCTAACTTGTTCTTATGGCGTTTTGCTTGCAAAAGAGCCATGTGCAGTCTGTCATTAAAAAGGGCTCTATTAGGAAGCGAGGTAAGACTATCATGATAGAGATGATAACGGATCACCTCTTCAGAACGTTTTCGTTCCCTCATATCTCTCATGACCCCATATGTTCCTATAAATTTCTTCCCCCTTCTTGTATCATTCTTATAAA
>JAIPER010000193.1 GCA_021737115.1 Desulfohalobiaceae bacterium | reverse complement strand
ACGGATAATGAAAATATTTTTTTTGCTGCTGGAATAAGACCCAGCAGCAAAAGGAGTCATCGCTTTATGGCGATACACCTCCAAACGAATAGGCTTTTTGCCATGCCGCATGGCGAGGGCATTTGTCTGCCAGCCTCTTATTGCTGGCAGGCAAAAAGAGAATCTATCCGTGTCAATCCGTGTGATCCGTGGGCAATCATCTGCCTTTCTTCATTCTCAAAGTATCAACGGAAGACAACCGGAAAAATTGTATACTGATCCAATTTTGGTTTTTTCAACAAAGACTGGAGACCCCGAGCCTCCAGGCCCAAATTTCACAAAAAGCTAAGTTGGATCAGTATATCAAGGCGAAAAGCTGAAAGGATTGACTGTATGTATTTGAGGCACACCTCATGAGCGCATTCGAGAGGATCATTCTGGATCACGGCAGTGGTGGCAGGGCCTCCCAGAGGCTTATCGCGGATATCTTCTTCTCTCATCTTGGCAACAGCATTCTGCTCACCCAGGACGACGCCGCCCTCCTGGAGATCGAAGGCAGAATAGCCATGAGCACTGATACCTTTACCGTGGATCCCCTCTTTTTCCCAGGCGGCGACATCGGGGCCCTGTCCGTGCACGGGACCGCCAATGATCTGGCCATGCTGGGCGCCGCTCCCCTGTATTTGAGCTGCGGCTTCATCCTTGAGGAAGGATTGCCGCTCAAGACCCTGGAGGCCGTCGTCTCCTCCATGGGCCGGGCTGCCGGACAGGGAGGGCTGAAGATCGTCACCGGCGACACCAAGGTCGTCCCCAAAGGGGCCGTGGATAAACTGTTTATCAATACCACCGGCATCGGCAGAATAATGGTCCCTGATCCCCCAAAAGGAGACAGGGCCGCGGAAGGGGATGCGATTCTGGTCAGCGGGACGCTGGGGGATCATGGACTGGCTGTCATGACTAAACGGGAAGGGCTGGAATTCAAGTCTCCGGTCGTCAGCGACGCCGCCTCCCTGCATCCCCTGACCCTCGATCTGATCAGTCGGATCCCGGAGATACACGTCCTCAGAGACCCGACCCGGGGCGGTCTGGCCACCACCTTAAACGAGATCGCCCAGCAGTCGGAAAAGGAGTTTTTGATCCGGGAGAAAGATGTCCCTGTTGATCCGGCGGTCAGGGAAGGCTGCTCCTTTCTCGGCCTGGATGCGTTGTATCTGGCCAATGAAGGGAAATGCATCTGCATTCTTCCCGAAACAAGGGCCGGGGAGGCGCTTCAAATCATGCGCGGCCATCCCCTGGGGCAGGGGGCGGCCCTCATCGGCCGGGTCACCGCCGGACAGCCCGGTCGGGTGATCCTGGAGACGGAACTGGGCGGCAGGCGGTTCTTGAGCATGCTTGAAGGGGAGCAGCTGCCCAGGATCTGCTAACGAAGCAGGTTGTTCTGGTTCACGGTTCACAGTTCAGGGTTAAGAAAAAGAAAAAAGCCTTTAGGGTAATACATTATGGAGAAATTGCATGCAAACTGAGTATTCCGAGTCGTTTCAGGGTCGGCTTCGATCCATGCTTTCTCCACAGACCGTGGCCGTGGTCGGGGCTTCGAACAATACCGAGAAGCTCGGATACCACGTAATGAAGAGCCTGTTCAGGGGAGGCTTCCCGGGCAGGATCATCCCGGTCAATCCGGGCAGCGATTCCGTCCTGGGGCTGCCCGCGTTTCAATCCCTTTCCGCCTGTGAGCAACCAGTAGACCTGGTCATAGTGGTCGTCCCCTCAGGTCTGGTCCTTTCCGTCCTGCAGGAGGCTGCGGATCTGGATGTCCGCGGCCTGGTCCTCATTACCGCCGGCTTCAAGGAAATCGACGACCCGGCCGGGGAAAAGCTCCAGTCGACGGCCCGGGAACTGGCCCGCTCAAAAGGGCTGCCGGTCATCGGTCCCAATACTTTTGGAGCGGTCAACCTCCGGGCCGGGTTGAACGCAACCTTCACCCCGGAGTTTTCCAACCTCAAGGCGGGCGACATCAGTCTGGTCAGTCAGAGCGGGGGCATCGCCCATCTTCTGGCCTTTCTGGCCGAAAACCAGGGGGTGGGAATGGGCAAGGTCATCGGCCTGGGAAACCGCCTTACGGTTGATTTCGCGGACATGGTGCGCTATCTGGCCGATGATCCCGAGACCTCGGTCATTGCCATGTATCTGGAAGGGGTGGACAATCCCAGGTCCCTGATTGCAGCTGCCGGTGAAGTCCGGGGCAGAAAGCCGATTATCGCCTACAAGGCCGGTGATTCCGGAGGCGGGGACCAGGTCTCCAGGTCCCATACCGGTTCTCTGGCCGGAAACAAGGCCCTGTATCAGGGTGCCTTCAGACAGGCCGGGATCCATCCGGCCCGCAGTTCCCAGGAACTCCTGGATCTGGCCCGGACCTTCCGGGTCTGCCCCCGGCTTGGCGGTCCCAGGATCGCGGTCCTCTCGGGCCAGGCCGGGCCGAACATGACCGCCCTGGATGTTCTGGAGGCAGAGGGTCTGACTTTGGCTCAATTCGGCAGAAGCACACGAAAAAAGATTCACGAACTCCTGCCGCCTCTGGCTTTGCGGGACAACCCCGTGGATATGGGCCCGGCCTGGTACAGCACAGAGGCGGTCCAGGGAATCGTCGGGGCCGTCCTGGAGGACTCCGGGGTGGACGGCATCCTGGTCCTGACCATGTACGCCTCGGCCAACCGGGAGGTTCTGCCCGGTCTGACCGACTTTTTCCTGAACTGGGGGCAGAAGAAGCCCCTGATCACCTGCTTCCTGTCCCCGAAAGGGATCTGGGACGAGCCTCTGGCCGCTCTGGAAGAACAAAAAGGCATCGTCAACCTGCCCACTCCGGAACAGGCTGCCCAAGCCATGGCCGGGCTCTGGAAACACTCCCTCTCCTGAGGCTCCCGGAGACGAATCAGTCCTGTTGGCAGTTTTCTGCCAGTAGTGACTTATCCGTGAATCTCTTTTGTGAAAAACAAGAAATTTTTGAATCGCTTGTTCGCAACGGGCGATTCTATGCGCTCTTTAAAAATATCCAAACTTTGGAGAACGGGAAAGGGCTCTGAAGTAGGAATTCAGGACAGCTCCTCACAAAAATCCCGTGAGTGTCCGACCCGCAGCAGGGGCTGGAGCGGATTTTTCCGGTAAAGGTCCAGAGTCTGTTCATGGAGTTCCAGGGAGTAATCGGCGCTGCAGTCCTCGAGCAGAATCGTCTTGAAGTCGTGACAGACCGCGTCCAGGGCCGTGGTCAGTACGCAGAAATGGGTGGCGATGCCGGCTACGGCACAGAGGGTGACCTGCTTTTGGTGCAGGGATTCGGCCAGGTCGGTATCAAAAAAAGCCGAGAACCTGGGCTTTGGAAGCCAGCGGTCTTCAGGGGTTCTCTCCAGTTCATCGATCACCTCCGCACCCCTGGTCCCGGCCAGGGAGTGGGGCTTCATCCTGGAGCAAAAGATGAAGTCATCGGCCTGAAAGGCATCGGTGGCGAAGATCACGGGCCAGCCATGCTTTCTGAAGAAGCGGCTCAGGGTGTTGATTGGCTCGATGGTCTGTCTGGCCAGCTCAGTGATCGGCAGCTTATTGGCCGGGTCGAAATTGTCCCGGACCATGTCGATGATCAGCAGGGCGGGTCTTTCCCGGTGTTCAAGGCTGTTCATGCTTTTTTCTCCTTCCGGTTGCCCGGTAAATTCCCAAAAAGCCGTTCCCGGCTGTATAGAAAACGGCAGGGGTTTTGTCAAAGCATCCGCTTTGAGTCTGTAGACAGAAAGTCGGCAGGCTCAAAGCGGATGTTATTCCCATATGTTGCCTTTGTGACAAAGGGAGTGTATACTTATTTTCCGTTCGGCAAAGACCGGAAATGGAGAGTCAAACCCAAAAGGACAGACTTCGTGCACCCATGCCAATTATGAGAGTTAACTGCTTAAAATGATTGATTTGACTTCAAAATTGGACATAATATCGAAACTCGAAGCACGAAATTCGAAACAAACTTTAAATGACAAAAATTCAAAACTAAGAAAAAGGACCAACAACTAATTGCTTTTATTCTGTATTGTTTGAATCTTTGTTTTTGTCATTCGAGAATTTGAATTTCGTGCTTGTTTCGTATTTCGGATTTCGTGCTTAGAATTTATCATAACCTGATATTTGTCCAAAAAAATATCCAAACTTTGGAGTACTGGAAAGAGCTCTGGAAGGAGGAGGAGGGTGTCCTTTCGTACATCCCGGTTGGCGGATCGCTATTTCCATTTGCTGCAGAGTCTTGTTCTGCCGCGGATCCCTTCCCTCCTGGCCCGGCCGAATCGCCTGACCTGCCTTGGCCTTTTTTTCGCTCTGCTGGCGCCTTTTGGGTTTTGGCTTCATCCTTTCTCCGGCTTCCTTTGTATCGGGTTTTCGGGCCTGGCCGATTCCCTGGACGGAATGGTTGCCAGATCAAGGCAGGAGGGTTCCCGGTATGGCGCCTTTTTGGATTCCAGCCTGGACCGGATCTCTGATTCCCTGTATCTCCTTGGCTTTTGGGTCCTTTTCCGGGAATCGTCTTTCTTCATCCCGGCCTCTGTCGGGATCTTCATCGGCCTGATCCTGACCTTGCTGATCAGCTACAGCAAGGCCCGGGCCGAGAGCCTGGGTGGAAAATGTTCGGCCGGTCTTCTGGAACGGGACCTGCGGGTGGTCTATCTTCTCATCTGGAGCCTTATCCTGAGCTTCGCCCCCCGGGCAGAGGCGGTTGTTCTCTGGACCGGGCTGGTTCTCTATCTCGTGTTGACAATGATGACTGTTGTGCAAAGGATGCGTCATATCCGGACTATTTTGACGGACTGAATCAAAGGGGGGTATCTGGTCATGAGCAAAGTCAAGATAGCGGTCGCTGGTCTGGGAAATTGTGCCAGTTCTCTCATCCAGGGAATACATTACTACGCGGACAGGATTCCGGATGAGGCCGTCGGTCTGATGCACTGGTCCATTGGAGGCTACCGCCCTGAAGATATTCAGGTCGTTGCCGCCTTTGACATAGACCAGCGGAAGGTCGGGAAAGATGTCAATAGCGCAATCTTCAGCCCCCCCAACTGTACAAAACCCATCCAGCCAACTCTTCCTCCGGCCGGGGTCACCGTGAAAATGGGAAAGATCCTGGATGGATTCTCCGAACATCTCCAGGGATATGCTCCAGAGCAGACCTTCGTACTCTCCGAGGAGATCGAACCGGATTTTGAGGATGTGGTCAGGGAGCTGAAGAAGAGCCAGGCGGACATGCTGCTCAACTACCTGCCGGTGGGTTCTGAAGAAGCGGTTCGATTTTACGCCCGGGCCGCCCTGGAGGCCGGGACGGGATTCATCAACAACATCCCCGTGTTCATTGCCAGCGATCCGAAATGGGCCGCCAGATTTGAAGAAAAAGGGCTGCCCCTGATCGGTGACGACGTCAAGTCTCAGCTGGGAGCGACCATCGTGCACAGGGCCCTGACCCATCTTTTCGGACAGAGAGGCGTCGGGTTAGACCGGACCTACCAGTTGAATACCGGGGGCAATACGGATTTTTTGAATATGCTCAACCGGGAGCGGGTTGTCTCCAAAAAAAAGTCGAAGACCGAGGCGGTTCAGGCGGTGGCCAAGTCCAGGCTCAAGGAAGAAAACATCCATATCGGTCCCAGCGACTATGTGGCCTGGCAAAAGGACAACAAGGTCTGCTTTCTCCGCATGGAGGGCAGATTGT
Organism: Desulfohalobiaceae bacterium; assembly: GCA_021737115.1. Taxonomy (GTDB): domain Bacteria; phylum Desulfobacterota; class Desulfovibrionia; order Desulfovibrionales; family Desulfothermaceae; genus JAABTT01. The sequence continues at coordinate 1,176 of JAIPER010000193.1, read as the reverse complement.
TCGGCGACGTGCCCATGGACTTGGAACTTCGCCTTTCAGTAGAGGATTCCCCCAACTCGGCCGGAATCGTCATCGATGCAGTCAGATGCATGAAGCTGGCCCTCGACCGGGGGGTGGGCGGGGTCCTGGAAGGTCCTTCCGCCTACTTTTGCAAGCATCCCCTGCGCCAGTACAGCGACGACCGGGCCTGGGAGTTGACCGAAGCCTTCATCAACAGACACTAAACTGGAAAAGGAGAAAGGCAGTGCGACCGATACACCGGAGGGAATCAGAGACGGACGTTTTTACCGGGTATCTGGAATCCCGGATCGGTGTCCTCGAGATCAGGGCTGACCGGGACGATGTCCTGGAGATCGCTTTTGTCCGGGAAAGAGGGCCGGTTCAGACCAGGCTGCCGGAGTGCCTCAGCCTGGCAATTTCTCAATTGGAGGAATACTTTCAAGGAGAGAGGACGGAATTTGAGCTTCCGCTGGGGCTCCGGGGAACCGCTTTTCAGGTTCAGGTCTGGGAGGGGTTGCGCCGGATTCCGTTCGCCGAAACCATCTCCTATGGGGATCTGGCCGGCGCAGTCGGCAGACCCCGGGCCTTCAGGGCTGTTGGGCAGGCCAATAACAAAAACCCCCTGCCGATCGTTGTGCCCTGCCATCGGGTGGTCGGCGGCGACGGCTCTCTGACGGGATACGGCAGCGGGATCTGGCGGAAAGAGTGGCTCCTGGAGCATGAGCAAAAGGTGAAAAACGAGAACGTTACAACCCCAATCCCTGCTTGATGCGGGCGATGTCCAGGTTGGACTTGATCATTTTGACCCCGTAATCGATGAGGCTGGGTTCCCGGAATTTGCTGCTGTTCAAGATCTTTTCCATTCCCTTGGCCACGTTGTAGGTGTCTTCCCGAACCACGATGATCGGTATTTCCAGGGCATCCGAGCGGCTGAGGATGAGGTCGTTAGGGTAGAGGTTGCCGGTTAAAATCAGGCAGGGGCATCTGCCTTCCAGGGCCACAAGCTGCAGGTCGGAACGGTCTCCGCCGACGATGACCGCCGAGTTGCGCTTCTTTTTGAAGTGGGTCATGAAATTTTCCACCTGCATGGTCCCGATGAGGAAGTTGTCCACAAGGTGGTCTGTGTTCTTGGGGGCCGAAATGACCTTTCCCTGCAGCCTCTGGGCCAGATCCTTG
>JAIPER010000192.1 GCA_021737115.1 Desulfohalobiaceae bacterium | reverse complement strand
TTCCGTGCCCAGAATGATATCGATCCGTGATTCGAGTCGATCGGAGGTGAAATCAATCCTGGCCGAGGCGGCCTTGTCCTGGTGGTTGTTTTTGAGGATGTTGATCCTGGTGAAGAGCAGGGCGTCTTCATTGATATCGGAGATGGTCACCCGCAATCCCTGCCTGGCCGCAAAAAGCCCGCAGATTCCGATTCCGGCGCCGATCTCCAGAAGATTCAGGTCGGCGGTTGCCGGGAGTCGTTGCACATAGTAGCTGAGCAGGATCGAGGTCGGCCAGATCCTGGCCCAGAAGGGGAGTTCCAGGCCTTTGTCTTCTTTGGTTGCTGCGAAAATCCTGTCCAGATGGCTTTCCATATCCGCAATCTGCAGGATATGAAGTTCCTCTTGACCGACTTTGACGGTTTCGAATCTGGTCTTGTATTTTGCTTCGGCCTGGTTGAGGAGTGTTTCCAGCGAATCCTGGTCGGAAAAGGGGAGTTGTGGTGTTTCCATGTCTTTTTCTTATTCCAGAAGTCGGTACAATTGCGTTTTCATTTATATTATCAAGTATAAAAAAAGCCAAACCTCTGGTTTGGCCGGCACAATTGGACTTGGAGCGGGAAACGGGATTTGAACCCGCGACTTCAACCTTGGCAAGGTTGCACTCTACCACTGAGTTATTCCCGCTTATTGTTCAACTGGAGGCGGCATCCGGATTCGAACCGGAGAATGGAGGTTTTGCAGACCTCTGCCTTACCACTTGGCTATGCCGCCTTTTTCCTGGAGCGGGAAACGGGATTTGAACCCGCGACTTCAACCTTGGCAAGGTTGCACTCTACCACTGAGTTATTCCCGCTCGCTGCAAGTAAATTTTGTAAGAAAATATTTATCGCCTGTCAAGCCCCGAACTCACGATGAAAATAAAATGTCCGTCCCGGGCCTTTGGACGTTACGTCCAAAGGCCCGGACTGGACATTTGGCGGGAGCCAGAATTTATCCTTTACTTTTCAGGGGCAGTTACGCTAAAAAAGGAATTTCTTGCGCCGAACAAATCCTCACTACTTTTTGCAGGAGGTTGGAGTATGGAACGGGAAGATTTGAAATATTTCAGGGAGTTGCTAGAAAACACGCTCAACGAGATACAGCAGAAAGGGCAAAGCACCCTGGAAGATATGTCCGGATCGAGCCAGGCTTTTGCTGATCCGGCTGATCGCGCTTCTCAGGAGTCTGATCAATTTTTTACCCTGCGCTTGAGGGACCGGGACCGGAAGTTGGTCAATAAAGTCAAGGAAGCCCTGGAACGGATAGATGATGGAACCTATGGGCTGTGCGATGCCTGTGGCGGTGAAATTAGCACCCCCCGGCTAAAGGCCAGACCGGTGACGACCTTGTGCATTGAATGCAAGAGCAAGCAGGAAGAAGAGGAGAAAGTCAACAAGTATTGAAGGCCTGAATTACAGAGCTATGGAGGCAAATTTTTTTCGGTATTTATTTCAGGAACTGGGGCCGTTCCTCGTGGGGAAAAGGGTGGAAAGCGTATATGAACCAAGCCCCGGCGTCCTGAACCTCAAATTTGGCTCCCGGCTGTTCCTCTTGATCATACCCTCAAGAAAAAAAGGGGCCGTTTTTTTGGCTTCTTCAAAACCGGATAATCCGCAGACCCCTTCAACCCGGGCCCAGTGGCTCAGAAAACGGCTGCAGAACAGGAAGATATCCAGTTACCGGATTGGCTGGCCCGAACGAAAGGCTGCTTTCAGGCTGAGCCCGGGGCCGGGGAATTGGCTGCTGATCGACCTTCAACAAGGTCTGGACCTGGTTGACGATCTCGATGCTGATTTTGACCAGGAGCCGGTCTGGCCGCAGTTGGAAGAAATCCTCTCCCGGGAACGGATTTACCGTGAACACCCGCAACTGACGCCTCCCTTGCGCAAGACCTTGAAAGCGCTGCCTTCAAGCGACGCCCGAACCCTTTTATCCAAGCTTCAGGACAACGCAGCTGACACATTTTCCGTCTCCTGGAATAAAGGACAGGTGTGCCGTGTCCTTCCCTGGAGTATAGCGGACACACAGATCGAGGAGGTCGAAAAGACTGAGTCTTTCTCCGAGGCCCTGAAAGCGGCTGAGCGCTATGGCTGGAGCCTGTTTCAGGAGAAAATTGACCCGGGACCTGCACTAGCCCTGCGTCGAAAGCAGGCAATTACAAAAATTGAGAAGAATCTGAAGCGACTGGAAATGGACGAAGCCAGGCTGGTTCAATTCTGTGCCGAGGGGGAGCAGGCCGAGGTACTGCAGACCCATTTGTATGAGCTGGATCATAACGCAAAAATGCAGCAAGTGACTGTCGAAACCCCAGACTGCGGTCTGCGGCGGATCGCCCTGAATCCTGAACTGACTCTGCTTGAAAACATGGAGCGGATGTTCAAAAGATCCCGCAAGGGAAGACGGGGACTAAAACATATCAGGAAGAGACGCCAGGATCTCCAGGAGGAACGAAGGGCCCTGGAAAACGAGGAGTTCGTTCCAGAAGAACGGGCAAAATCCGGACAAAGGACCAAGAAGGCTTCTGAAGTCAGATTTTCAGAGCGCTGGAAAGGGATCTCCCTGCATGTTTTCCGGAGCAGCCAGGGCTTTGTCATCCTTCGCGGGAAAAATCAGAAGAGCAATCACCGGTTGTTGACGGAAGTGGCCAAGCCTTTTGATTACTGGTTTCATGCCCAGGACGGCCCGGGGGCCCATGTGATCCTGCAGAGGGCCCATAAAGGTCAGGAGGTTCCCAGACAGAGCCTGTTGGAAGCGGCGGTGGTGGCTGGAGCAGCCGGTTACCAGGCCCGGGCGGAGAAGGCCGGAGTGATGTGCGCCCTGGTCAAGGATGTACGCACCGTGAAAGGGGCTTCAGCCGGGAAGGTCCGGGTGGAACGGATCGAGGAGAGTCTTCTGGTGGACCTGCACAAAGGGCTGGACCGGGGACTCAAAAAAATTGCCTGATGATGCCTGCAGCAATCTGAAATTCAGACGTGTTATCCATATAAATTGAGATTTTATTTTGAACGAACAAAATAACAAAGTACTGTTGATCGAACCGGATCCGGATATTGCAGAAGAGTATCGGTCACTGCTCAGCTCATGGGGGCTGGGGGCGGACAGGGCCGCCAATCATCTGCAGGGGTTGAGCAGGATGGAGGACGGGACGTTCGATGTGGTCCTGGTCAGTATGGAGCCGGGAGGGATAGAGGGCAGCGAATTTTGCAAACTGGTCAGGCGCAGAGAGAAAACCAGAAACAAAGCCTATACCGGACTCGTCCTGCTGGGCGAAAACAGACATCTGGATGCGATTGTCAACCGCTGCTCCGGGGCGGATGATTTCTTGATCAAGCCGTTTCTCCAGGCTGAAATGAAATGGCGTGTCCTGAATTGCTGTGACAAGGTCGTAAAACTAAGGCAATTACGAGACTATCTGCACAGGACCCCGGAGGATAATCGCTTCGGCACCAATCGACTTCATCTTTTTTTAAAGCAGATCGTCAAGAGGACGATACGAATAAGCAGCAGGCTCTCCATCCTGCTCATAGATCTGAAGGGGTTTGAGCTGGCCGAAATAGGGTATGGTCCGGTGACGCTTTTGAACCTGGAAGAATATGTTCTGGACCATTTGTGCCGTTTTTTGCGCTCGGATGATCAGGTAGGCAGACTCGGCAAAGGCAGGTACTGCGTCCTGGCTGCGGATTTGCAACTTTCGGGCCTGCAGCGGCTGAAAGACAGGATGGAGGGTGAATTGTCGAATTCTCTGAGCAGGGAGTACGGATATCTGGATATAGAGCTCGGACTGCATGGATTGACGGTCACTTTGGACTTTGATTTTTCTTCGGATCTGGAAACCCCGGTCGCAGCCCTCGTGGAATGGTTGCTGAATTGGGCCGACGGGCAAAGAGAGGTCGAAGGACTGAACCCCGTTGTTTTGACCACAGATGGCCTCTGTCTGTCCTGATTCTGAAGATGCGTATCATCAGCGGCGCCTTTCGGGGGAGGACCATCAGGTCAATTTCCGGACCCGGGTACAGGCCGGCCACCGGTAAGGTCCGCCAGGCCCTGTTCTCCATGCTGGACTCCAGGGGAGTGCCCTGGACTGAATTCCGGATCCTGGATCTTTTTGCCGGCAGCGGCAGCCTGGGCCTGGAGGCTTTAAGCCGCGGGGCCCGCGAGGCCTGGTTTGTTGAAAAAAATAAAAAGGCGGCCCGGGTCATCGGGGAGAACAACCGTGAACTCGGGGTCGCTTCAGACCGGTACAAGGTTTTTTCAAAGGACGTTCTCGATTTCCTCAGGATGGGGGGACAGGGTACGTTCGACCTGGCCTTTGTCGATCCCCCGTATGGTAAGGGTCTGATCGCCCCTGTTCTGCACGAAATCCCACCCCTTCTGGGACCGGACGGATATGTCGTGGCTGAGGTCGAGTCCGGGCTTGATTTCGGGCCGGAGGATTTTCCCGGCCTGGATTTGTTGATCAATCGAAAATATGGACAAACAAGGATAGGCATATGGATAGCGATAGACAAAAAATAGCAGTGTATCCCGGTACCTTCGACCCCTTGACCAACGGACATTTGAGCATCATCCGCAGGGGCCTGGATGTTTTCGATACCATTATCCTGGCCGTGGCCAAGGACACCCCCAAACAGCCGATGTTCAGCCTGGAGGAACGGGTGGACATGGCCAGGTCGGTCCTGGCGGACAAGGAGAGGGTTACGGTGGAAGCCTTCAGCGGTCTTTTGGTGGAATATGTGCAAAAAAGGGGAGCCCGGGTGGTCTTGCGGGGGCTTCGGGCTATTTCCGATTTTGAATATGAATTTCAGATGTCGCTCATGAATCGAAGATTGAAGCGAGACGTGCATACCATGTTCATGATGACCGACTATAAGTGGTTGTTCACCAGTTCGACCATTATCAAGGAGACCGTCGGCGCAGGAGGGGATGTCCAGGGACTGGTGCCGGAGATCGTCTTCGAGCAGTTGAAGCGGAAAATGCAGTCCTGAATCGATGGACAGCCAGAGACAAGACCCGCAGAAGATCGTTTGCCTGCTGGGTTTAACCGGTACCGGGAAAAGTTCCCTGGCGGCCTCTGTGGCCGGATACATTGGCGGTGAGGTCATCAATTTCGACTCCAGGCAGGTCTACAAACGCTTTCCGGTGATCACCGCACAACCGGGACCGGAAGAACTGGAAACATGCCGGCACTGGCTTTATGGATTCTTGGAGACCGATGAGCGTCTGGATGCCGCCGACTTTACAGATCTGGCCCGGAACAGGGCGGACAGGATCAGGAATCAGGGCCATATTCCCCTGCTGGTGGGCGGAACCGGATTATACCTGCGCTCGTTTCTAAAAGGCCTGGCCCCGATTCCGAAAATTCCACCGGAAGTCCAGGAAGGGGTCCGGACTCACTGCCGGCTGTATGGACCGGAAAGGCTGCACCAGGACTTGCAAAAGGTAGACCCCGAGGCTGCCGGAAGAATCCACCCCCGGGACCGGCAGAGGGTGACCAGAGCCCTGGAAGTCTATCAGGTCACCGGGCGGCCGATTTCCTGGTGGCAGGAACAGCCGTCGGATGAGATCCCCTGCCAGGTCCTGCCCATTGGTCTGTGGATGGATCTGGAAGACCTGGCCCGGAGACTGAAGGGCCGCATCGAGAGCATGATCGAGGCAGGAGCTGTGGAGGAGGCCCGGGCCGCCTGGGAGAGGTGTCCCGATGAAAAGGCCCCGGGCTGGTCGGCCATAGGCTGTGCAGAGGTCCTGCAGTTTCTCTTGGGTCGTTGGACCCTGGATCAGGCCCTGGATGAATGGTTCAAAAAGACCCGGGCCTACGCAAAGCGGCAACTGACCTGGTTTAAGCGGGAGAAAGACGTGGTCTGGCTTTCCCCGGCAGATCGGGACAGGGCACTGGAAATCGTGCAGCGATTCCTGGAAACCTCAAGCAGAGGGTGAGGAGTGAGGAGTGAGGAGTGAGGAGATTGAGAGACAAAAAAAGGGCAGCCTGGGTCGGTATCATTTGATCGTATGTCTTCTCGCCGTGTTCGTCTTGATGCCCTTCCTCGTCCAGGCGGAAGAGTACCGGCAGCAGACCAAAGCAGGACAGATAAACTGGTATTCCGGCCAGATCTTGGCCGAAAGCGAGATCATGGCGCCGAATCAGAAGGCAGCCTCCATCTGGCAGGAACAGATCCTGGTTCGCCAGGCGGAGATCGAGGCCAGGAAAAAACTGGCGGCCACGCTGAAAGAGGTCCGGATTGACAAGGGATTGACGGTCAAAGAGATCCTGTCCCGGGATCAGGAGCTGGCCGCAAGAGTCCAGGGGGAGATTCATAACTCTCTGCTGGAGATAGTCGAAAAAGGAAAGAACAGGGTCAGGGTCAGAGCCGGACTCAGCTTCAGGGGCAGATTGTCCGACAGTTTGATCCCCAGATCCATTTGGTTTGAAGAGACGGCCAGCGAGCCTGCCTCCTTTGAAACAAACAGCAGCCGGACCTCCCCCTATACCGGTCTGGTCATAGACGCCCAGTCCCTGGAGTTTGAACCGGCCTTGATCATCCGTATCCTTGATGAACTGGACCGGGAAATTTACGGCCCATCGCTGGTGGAGCCCAATGTTGCCGTATCTCAAGGGATCTGCCAATATGTCACTGATCTGCAGTCGGCGGTGGCCGCTTCCAGGGTAGGAGATCATCCTTTTCTGGTCCGGGCCGGGGGGATGAGACAGGAGGCCAACGCGCTGTGGATCTCTGAACAAACCGCCGCAGAATTTATGGCCGCTTCCGATCTGCGTCAGATTTACCAGGAGTGCAGGGTGGTGATTGTTCTGGGAAATCAATCCCGGTCCGAGTTCAGGGAATATCTGTTGGACTAGTATCCGGTTTGCGCTTCCAGAC
>JAIPER010000191.1 GCA_021737115.1 Desulfohalobiaceae bacterium | reverse complement strand
CGACATCCGACGTCCGACCACCGACGTCCGACTTCCGACCACCGACCACCGACGTCCGACCACCGACATCCGACCACCGACCACTGTCCCCTGTCCCCTCACTCCTCACTCCTCACTCCCTCACTCTCTTCTCCTTTCGGAATGCTGAACGAAAAAACCGAGCCCTCCCGCTTGCCCGGGGCCGGACTCTGCACCCAGATCCGCCCGCCCCGGTTCTCCAGGATATGTTTGCAGATGGAAAGCCCGAGACCGGAACCGGGCAAGCCGCTTTCAGGCATCTCCACTTCAGCGCTGAAAAAACGTTCAAAGAGCCTGCTCTGGATGGATTCAGGAATCGTCGGCCCCTCATTCTCCACCGAAATCACCCATTGCGTCTCTGTCTCTTCGGCCCGTATGCTGATCTGTTGTCCCCTGGGTCCGTATTTCAGGGCATTTCCGATCAGATTGATCAGGACCCTGACCAGTTGGTCAGGGTCAAAGCGGACTTTCTGGTCTGTCTCCGGCAGGTCCTTCTCCAGGGTCGCCTGTTTGTCCCTGGCCAGAGGGGCGCAAATTTCCCAGGCCCTGTTGACCGCTTCAAAGAGGTCCACCGGACCCGGCTCGCTCTTGACCTGCGGCGACTCCAGCCTGGCCAGTTGGAGCAGGTCCTGGACAAGGTTGTTCATTTTCTCGACGTTGTTCAGGATAATGTCCATAAAAGACCGAACCCTGTCCTTATCCCCTGTCTCAATCCCCAGGACCGCCTCTGCATACCCTTTGATGGAGGTCAACGGCGTCTTGAGCTCATGGGAGACATTGGCCACAAAATCCTTGCGCATCTGCTCCAGCCGTTTCTGCTCGGTGATTTCCTGAAGCACGACAATGAATTCAACGGCCACGGTCTGTAAGGATTGCACCGGGGCAATGCGAACCCGGAAAAAACGCTCCGTGGGAACCTCGATCCGAAATTCCACAGGTTCCTGCAATCCCTCCACCAGGTATCTGTCCAGGGCTGCTTCTATCTGGAGACTGCGAAAGAGTTCCAGGGGTTTTCGGCCCTTGGGACTGCCCGGGATAAGGGACATCTTCTCCAGGACCTTGTTTGCATGACGGACCCTTTTGTGCACATCCAGAAGCATGACCCCTTCTCCGAGGCTGTTTAAAACGGTTTTTAGTTCGTCCCTCTGCCTGGAGATGATCGTCAGGTCTTGATCAACCCTCTTGATCAGTTCATTGACCCCGGAGACAATAGGCCTGAATTCTTTGCTTGTCTCCGGACTCAGCAGTTCATAGTCCTTTTGCCGGCCCAGGCGCTTAAGTCCCTGGCTCAGGCCTGAGATCTGCAAAACGATCCGCCTGGACAGGAGCCAGCCCAGAAGACCTGATATAGCCAGAACCAGAATGGCCACAAAAAGCATTTGCAGATGAATCGCATGAAGCAGGTCTTCAATTTGGGAATAGGGCATGGCCAGACGCAGGACACCGGGCACAACACCTTTTATTTCAGCCATCTGAACAGCCAGGTAGAGAAACCTCGTATGCAGGGTGTCGCTGTAGCGAATGCTTTTCCCGATATCGCCGGACAGAGCCTGTACAATTTCCGGGCGATCGGAATGATCCGGCATCTGCGGTATTTGTTCCAGGGCCAGACCTGAATCCGCAAGCACTCTTCCCTGCATGGAAATATAACTCAAACGCAGGTTGAGATCTTTGCCCATCCGTTTCAACCTGTTCTGAAGACCCTGGACGGAAATCGTCCCGGCCTGATGCTCCAGGACATCCTTGAGCAGCCGCAGTTGCCTGTATCCCGTTTCTTCGGTCCGGCTCATAATGTTTTCAGAAACTGCGGATCTGAGATGCAGATATGGTATGAGCAGCACCAGGACTACGAGAAGGGCAAAACAAGCAAATATCTGGTTGCGAATGGACATATTTTTAATATTCACGGTTCCAAGTTCACGGTTCCAAGTTCACGGTTCAAAGGCAGCTTTCCTTGCATCTGAATGAGCCGCGGGAAAGACTATGTTTCCGCGTTGCTCTGATTCGACCCAGAAGGCAGGTTTTTCGGTTTGAAGCGGTAGCCGATCCCCCTGACCGTCTCGATCCAGTCACCGTATGCCCCCAGTTTGTGCCGCAGCCGGTGCATGTGGGTATCCACAGTCCGGGCATAGCCTTCGAAATCATAGCCCCAAACCTGATCCAGAAGCTGTTCCCGGTTCAGGACCCGCCCCCTGGACCGGATCAGGGAGGACAGTATGTTGAATTCAGTGCTGGTCAGCGAAACCTCTTCTTTGTCTGTTTTGACCAGGAATGAATCGAAATCCACGGACAATCCTTCCGATTGCCAGTGCGAGGCCTCGTTCTGGATCTGTCCTTTTCTGCGCAGCAGCCCCTTGACCCGCAGGACCAGCTCCCTGGGACTGAAAGGCTTGCTCAGATAATCGTCGGCCCCGTGCTCGAGACCGGTGATCCTGTCTTCAACCTCGCTTTTGGCCGTGAGCATGATCAGGGGAATATCCCTGGTCCGTGTTTTGGTCTTGAGCCTGTGGCAGACCTTGAGTCCGTCCATACCGGGAAGCATCAGATCCAGGACGATGATGTCCGGCCCAATGTCTGCTGCCTGTTCCAGGGCCTCTTCACCGTTTACAAAGCCATGGGTCACAAATCCCTCGTTCTCGAAGGTATATTGCAGGAGATTCAGGATGTCGACTTCATCTTCGACAATCAAAATTACTTCAGAAGACATAGTCTACCATTTTCTCTGAAATTTTTGACGCAGATAAACAGCCAGGAAATTCATGAGCAGAAGCAGAACCAAAAGGACCAGAATGGCCGCAGCTGTGCGTGACTCAAAGGCCCTCAGAGAAGAGGACGACCAAGTGTATATCTGGGCCGGGAGCACGGTCGCCGCCTGGGTAAAGGAACCCGGTATATCCGGGATAAAGGCCATCATGCCCACAATCAAGAGAGGCGCGGTCTCGCCCATGGCCTGGGCCAGTCCGATGATCGTGCCGGTCAGGATGCCCGGAAAGGACAGGGGCAGGACATGATGGATGACCATTTGCCATCTGGAAGCCCCCACTCCCAGAGCCGCTTCACGAATCGAATCCGGAACGGCCCGGATGGCCGCCCTGGTGGTGATGATGATCACCGGAAGAGTCATCAGGCCCAGGGTCAGGCCGCCGGCCAGGGCCGAGGATCTGGGCACCCCGAAGGTGTTGATGAAGATGGCCAGCCCCAGCAATCCGTAGAGGATGGAGGGGATGGCCGCCAGGTTGTTGATATTGACCTCGATGGCCTGGGTGAAACGGTTGTCCGGGGCGAATTCCTCCAGATAGACTGCGGTCATGACCCCGACCGGAAAACTGAACAAAAGCGTCAGGAAAAGGACATAGACCGAACCGATCAAAGCGGATTTGATCCCGGCGATCTCCGGTATCTTGGAATCGCCGTTTAGAAAAAAGTAGGTATTGAAGGCCAGCCGCGTCCGCCCCTCAGCCTCAAGACGCTTTAGGACCTCTTGCTGTTTCGGCCGCAGTTTATTTGCTTTGCCTTTGAGGTATTGATCCACTTCAGCCTCGGCCACGATCCAGTACTTCTGTGTTGTGTCCATCAACTCCGGATTTTCCTTGAGCATCCGGGGGACCTTGCGCAGCCAGCCCCGGCTGACCAGGTAACGGACCTCGTCGCCCACCGCAGCCAGGGGCATCTGTCTGCTTTGTTCGGTGAAGGAGATCTCGACCCGCAGTTCAGCCTGCCTGAAAGCACTGTAGCCCTTGCTGATCAGGGTGGCGAAAAAGGTGACCAGGAAGGCCACTGCCAGGCACAGGGCCAGGATGCAGAGACTCTTGAACCTCTTTTCCGCCCGATAGCGCTTATACAATCGTCTGCTGGACGTATTCCCGGAATTATTCATATTTCTGCTTGAATTTTCTGATGACGATGGTGGAGATCAGGTTCAAAATCAGGGTGATCAAGAGCAGGGTCAGGCCCAGGGCAAAAGCGGACAGGGTCTCCAGGCTGTCGAAGGCCAGGTCCCCGGTCAGGGCGTCGACGATGCGCACCGTGACCGTGGTCATTCCCTCCAGGGGATTCATGGTCAGGTTCGGCCTGAGGCCGGCGGCCATGACCACGATCATGGTCTCCCCCAGGGCCCTGGATACCGCCAGGAGAAAGGCCGAGACGATACCCGGCAGGGCGGCCGGCAAAAGGACCTGTTTGATGGTTTCCGACGTAGTCAGACCAAGGGCGTAGGAGCCTTCGCGCAGGCTCTGGGGGATGGCCCGGATCACGTCGTCGGACAGGGAGGAGATAAAGGGGATGATCATGATGCCCATGACCAGACCCGGGGCCAGGGCGTTGGTGTAATCGGCCTCGAGGCCGACGGATTCGGCCAGCCTGACCACTAGTGGACTGACCGTGATGGCCGCAAAAAAGCCGTAGACCACGGTGGGAATGCCGGCCAGGATTTCCAGGAGGGGCTTGGCCACGGCCCTTACTTTGTCCCCGGCATACTCGCTCATGTAGATGGCCGAGAGCAGGCCCACCGGAATGGCCACGCACATGGCGATAAAGGTGATCATGAACGTCCCGGCAAAGATCGGAACAGCACCGAACTGCGGTTTGGCTGCTTCTTCCCCGGCTCGTTCCGCTCCCTGCAGAAAAGCGGTGTCCGGACTCCACTGCGTGCCGCTGATGAATTCCCAGACACTGACCACCTGGAAAAATTTGATGGCTTCGAAGATGACCGAGAGGACGATGCCCAGCGTGGTCAAAATGGAGATCACTGCGGCCAGGAACAAAAAAAAGTAGATCACCTTTTCCAGCTTCTGCCTGGCCCGGAGCCCGGGGGAAATGCTGTGCAGGGCCTGGGCCAGGCCGGCCAGGGCAACGGTCAGGGCCCCGAAGAGCAGAATGACCGCGGGCACGCTGATGATACCCAGGATATGCAGCAGAAAGGCCAGGACAAAGACCCCGAGAGCGGGCAGGATCATCCAGGTCAAGGCGTACCAGCCGAACTGGTCGATCTGGGACAGAAAAGAGAGCCGGCCTTCCTCCTTGAAGATCCTGCCCTTTCTGCGGCCCAGAAAATAGGCCATCACCGCCAGGGGGACCAGACCGCAAAAAAAGAAGAGGATCAGATACTGCGTACTCAAAGAAAACCTCGATCAAGGCCCGCGGTACGTATAAAAAGAGGGAGCCGGCACTGCTCCCGCCCCCCTCTTGACCATCCGCAAGGCCGGTCTTGAATCAGCTCAGATCTTCAAGGGCCAGCAGATCCCTCTGCTCGACCTTTTCCCTGATCTCATCGCGTTTCTCTTTGGGAAGAGCGATCAAGCCAATACCTTTCAAGTAGCCAAACTCTCCTATCATTTTTTCCGAGATAAACAGATCTACATACTCCTGCATCCCGGGCACCTTGTCAAGATGAGCCACCTTGACATAGAAGTACAGGCTCCTGGAAACCGGATACTCTCCCGAAGTGATCGTCTCGGGTTCAGGCTGCACTCCCTGGATAAAGGCCGCCTGGATCCGATCCCGGTTCTCGTCCAGGTAGCTGTAGCCGAAAATACCCAGGGCGTCTTGGTCTTTGGTCAAACGCTGGACGATGAGGTTGTCGTTTTCACCCGAAGGCACATAGACCCCGTCGGAACGGATTTGAGTATACTCCCCGTTGTACGCCTCGATTTCTTCAGTGGCCGCTTCCATGACCAGTTCCTCAAAGGCGTCCCTGGTCCCGGAAGTGGTTGGAGGACCGTAAATCAGGATCTCTCTGTGGGCAAGATCCGGGTTGATTTCATCCCAGTATTTATAGGGATTTTCAACGAGTTCGCCACCCTGAGGCACTTCCCTGGCTACGGCCAGGGTGATGTCTTTCAAGCTCAGATGAAGGGGGGGATTTTCAACGTTCTGGGCCAGAGCGATGCCGTCGTATCCGAACATGACCTCAATGACCTCCTCGACCCCGTTCTTCTGGCAGCGCTCATACTCGCTCTTTTTCATCCTCCTGGAGGCATTGCTGATATCCGGAGTATCCATTCCCGGACCTTCTGAAAAGAGCTTCATCCCCCCTCCGGAGCCGGTGGCTTCCACCACCGGGGTGGGATACCTGGTGGTGGCCCCCAGTTCCTCGGCCACATACGCGGAAAAGGGATAGACCGTACTCGAACCCACGATTTTGACCTGCTCCCTGGCCTGGGCCGGCCCCATACCAAGGCAGAACACGACCAGGGCACCCAGAATGATTCGAAGCATTGTTTTCATGACTGCTACCTCCTGTTTGTTTGGTATTGCCGAAACACGGAAAGCAGTTCTACCCGGAGAGTGTTACAGTTCTATGACATTTGCGTCACAGTCTCATTTTGTGAAAATTCATCATAAGGGCAACATTTGTCATTGCTGAGAAACGGTGAATGGTTTATAGGGGGTTCGGTAAACGGGTTCCTGATATAATATAACAGGTCACCTGCTTCTTGAAAAGAGTCTTCGGCCATCCACTTTCTTCTGCTGAAAACGGGACCGGCAAACCCGTTTTCCCGATTCGATTCTCAAGTGCTCACAAAGGGGAAAACTGAATGCAGTTGACCGGTATTCTGATCCAGACCATCGGAGGTTTGGGGCTTTTTATTCTGGGGATGAGGACCATGACCGAAGGCCTGGAAATGGCCGCCGGATGGAAGATCAAAAAGATTCTCAAAGCCGTTTCTTCGAACCGGATCTTCGGCTGTTTGACCGGTGCCGGGGTGACCGCAGTCATCCAGTCCTCCTCAGCCACCACCGTGATGCTCATCGGGTTTGTCGGAGCCGGCATCATGACCCTGCAGCAGGCCGTGGGGGTGACCATCGGGGCCAACATCGGAACGACCATCACCGCCCAGATGATCGCCTTCAAGCTGACCGAGGCCGCTCTCCCGGCCATCGCCGTCGGCGTAGGCCTGAAGTTCTTCT
>JAIPER010000190.1 GCA_021737115.1 Desulfohalobiaceae bacterium | reverse complement strand
GATACAGATGGAAATGATGGTTTCAAGGCGCTGGTGCCCGGAGGGGTGAGTCTGGTCCGGAGGCATGGACCAGTAAAAGGAGCCGGCAATGATCATCACATCGGTCAGGCAATCCGTCAGGCTGTGGATCCCGTCGGGCAGGACCACCCGGCTGCCTCCGAAATATCCGGCAGCGACCTTGAAAAAGGACAGACCGATATTTATGGCAAACCCGAGCCAGGTCACCCGCCTGACCTTTTCGGGAGCTTCTCTGTCCTGTTTGGCAACTGGTTCCTGTTGTTGACCACTTTGCTGAAACTTCATGATTTTTTTATCCGACTAAGCTCATATGAAACTTCATTTGATTTTTTCCGACCGAAACGGTATTCTTAGCAGTCGCTGGCAAGACTTCGTATGAACCAACAGAAATATGACGCCCTGAAGTATAGCAACAATCTCTATCTCCCTCAATGTTTCCGGATAGGAGGTGCCTTCTGCACAACAAGTACAGTCTCTGGAACTCCTTTGCCTCGGTCAAGCTGACCATCGTTCTCCTGTTTACCCTGGCCGCCACATCGATTCTCGGGACGGTCATCCCCCAGCAGAAAGACCCCGAGGCCTATCTCAGGCAGTACGGTGAGGGGGTCTATCGCCTCCTGGACTTTCTGAATATCCTCGACATGTACCATTCCTGGTGGTTCCAGCTCCTGCTGCTCCTGCTGGTGGCCAACCTCGTCGTCTGTTCCCTGCAGCGGCTCTCCAGCACCTGGAAGCTCGTCTTCACCCGGGAGCCCTCATTCCGACCCGACAGGTTCCGGAATCTGAAAAACAAACAGGAATTCAAGGACAAGCGCTCCGCGGATGAGCTCTTGCGGGTTTTCCAACCTCATGTGCAAAGCTCTTTCCCGCGCACACACCTCCAGGACCAGGACGGAAGCCGGTACCTCTTCGGGGAAAAACACCGCTGGAGCCGCCTCGGGGTCTATGTGGTCCACCTGAGCGTCCTCTTGATGCTCATCGGAGGCCTGATCGGCTCTTTGCTCGGTTTTAAAGGGTTCACCACGATTCCTGAAGGGGAATCCGTTACCCGGATTCGATCCCAAAACACGGATGAAGTAATCGACCTCGGGTTTGAGCTCAAGTGCGAGGACTTCGAGGTCAGCTTTTACGATTCCGGCCAGCCCAAAGAGTTCCGCTCCGATCTCGTAGTCCTCAAGCAGGGCAAGCCGGTCTATGAAAAAAGCATCAGAGTCAACCAACCCCTGCGCTATCAGGGAATCAGCATTTACCAGTCCACATACGGCCGGGTGCCTCCGGAACATTCCGGACAATCCGCTCCGGAAGAGATCGACCTCCTTCTGCACCATCAGGCCTCAGGCAAAGAATACTCCCTCACGACGCGGATAGGCGAAAAAAATGAACTGCCGGCCGGGCTCGGCACCTTGACCCTGGTCGACTACAAAGCCAACTTCCATTTAAAGGGCATGGAACTCGGTCCTTCCCTGCTGGCCAGACACTCTCGGCCAGAGAAAGAACCGGTCTATCTCCTTCTGCCCCTTAACTACCCGAATTTCGACAAGATGCGTCAGGCAGGCGTTTATTTTACCGTCAAAAAGACCAGGGGCGGCCATGTCCCTGAGGCCCCTGTCGAACCGGTCTACTACACCGGGCTGCAGATCAAGAAAGACCCCGGGGTCTGGGTGGTCTACTCAGGATTCATCCTGCTGATCATCGGTTGTTTCATCACCTTTTTCCTCTCCCACCAGAGGGTCTGTGTGGCCGTCATCCAGGATGAGGGGAAAAGCAGGGTCGTTGTCAGCGGCCTGGCCGACAGGAACAAACTGGCCATGGACCGGAAGGTGGAGCAGCTGTCCCGGGCCTTGCCAAACCTGTAAAAAATTCAATCCAGGTCGAACCCGGATCGAGGCCCGGGTTCGACCTGGATCAAGGAAAGAACATGAGCAGTTCCTATCTCCTGTCCATCGTCACTTTTGTCTATGCCCTGGCCGCCTTTTTCTATGCCGCGGCCTGGATCTTCCACAAAGAGTCTCTCACCGTTCCGGCCAGATGGGTGACCGTTGCAGCAGTGCTTGGAAACACCGCCGGGATCATCTGGCGCTGGGCCGAATCCTATCAGCTGGGGATCGGGCACGCCCCTTTCTCCAATCTCTATGAATCCCTGGTCTTCTTTGCCTGGACCATCGGAGTTCTCTATCTCTGGCTGGAGTTTCGCTACAAAATGAGAGTCGTCGGGGCCTTCGCTTTGACCCTGGCCTTTCTGGCCCTGGCCTACGCCTCCCTCTCCTCCGGGGTCGGCAGCCAGATATCCCCCCTGATTCCTGCCCTGAAAAGCAACTGGCTCATGGCCCATGTCATTACCTGCTTCTTCGGCTACGCCGCCTTTGCCGTGGCTTTCAGTATCAGCCTCATGTATCTGCTCAAGCTGCGTGACCGGGAAGGGTCCAGCTCTTTGTTGAAGGTGTTGCCCGGCTTAAGGACCCTGGATGAACTGACCTACCAGATGGTGGTCTTCGGTTTTCTCTTTCTGAGCGTGGGGATCGTCACCGGGGCGGTCTGGGCCAACTCCGCCTGGGGGACCTACTGGTCCTGGGACCCCAAAGAGACCTGGTCCCTGATCACCTGGCTCATTTATGCCGCCCTGATCCACGCCAGGATGATGCGCGGCTGGCAGGGCAAGCGAATCGCTCTTATCTCCATCCTCGGATTCTGCGCGGTCATCTTTACCTATTTCGGGGTCAACTACCTCCCCGGCCTGCACAGCTATGCGTAAAGCGGTAAAATAGGGATTCTTGACTCGCAGGCTCCTTCAGAATGACAATCAAGGGCAAAGGCTCAATAGTTGTTGTTCCTTCGAAGTCTAAGGAGGGGCTCTGAGTGAGTCCGCCTGCCCGGTTAAATCTCTTAAACGAAGCGCATTTAACGGTGGCTAACGAAGAATCTCTCTGCCAAGGGATTGGTTATTCGGTAAGTACGAAGTTTCTATTGTCTGACCTGTTTTCACAAAAAGCAATCTTGGATCAGTACAGGACAGAGAGAACGCCTATGGCCCTGGGAATCTTTACCAGACAGATCAAGCTGGAGAAAAAAATCGATGAGTTCCTGAACAACGTCAGCCAGTCCGGGCTCATGTTCGAGCAGGGTCTGGCCGCTTTTTTGAAAGGCAATACAGACGCCTTTGACGAAAAGCTGCAGCAGATGCTCAAGGTGGAACACCTGGCCGACTCTCTGCGCCGGGAACTGGAGCAGGAACTGTACGCCAAGACCCTCATCCCCGAATCCAGGGGAGATGTCCTGGCCCTTCTGGAAAACGCGGACATCATCCTGGACGACTTCAAGAAGCTCCTCTGGCAGTTTGACATCGAGACCCCGGATATTCCGCAAGCCTACCACGACGACTTCCTGTCCCTGTCCCGGTATTCCGTGGAGGCGGTCGAGTCCACCATCTGCTCCTGCCGCTCCTTCTTCAAGGACCTGACCGCTGTGGCCGATCATCTGCACAAGGTCTCCTACTGGGAAACCGAATCGGATATCGTGGTTACCCGTCTGCAGCGAAACTTCTTCCAGAACAAGGACCTCGATCTCTGCCACAAGAACCAGCTCAAGGACTTTGCCCTGGGCATCGCCCGGGTCGCAGACAAGGCCGAGGATGTGGCCGACCGACTGAGCATCTATGTCATCAAGCGTTCCATGTAATATACTGATCCCACTTAGCTTTTTGTGAAATTTGGGCCTGGACCCTTGGGGTCGCCAGCCTTTGCTGTAAAAACCAACATTGGATCAGTATACCAGAAGTTGGCGTATATATACTGATCCATCATGACTATGTGTAAATACAAGGGGTAAAGTCGAGGATCGAGCAGTTTTCATCAAAAAAAACACAATTGGATCAGTATCAGCATATGTTTTTGTTTTTCCTGTCCAGCGGCCTCTTCCTGGGCTGGTCCCTGGGGGCCAACGACGCGGCCAATATCTTCGGCACGGCTGTCGGCTCCCGGATGATCCGTTTCAAGACAGCGGCTTTGCTCACCAGTCTGTTCGTCATCCTCGGCGCGGTCATAAGCGGCAGCGGGGCCACGCACACCCTGGGGGCCCTCGGTGAAATCAACGCCCTGGCCGGAGCCTTCATGGTCGCCCTGTCCGCGGCCCTGACCGTCTATCTCATGACCACGGTCGGGTATCCCGTCTCCACCTCACAGGCCATCGTCGGGGCCATCCTGGGCTGGAACTTCTTCTCCGGCTCCCTGACCGATTACCATTCCCTGATAAAAATCGTCTCCACCTGGGTCGTCTGTCCGATCCTGGCGGCTCTATTCGCCATTTTGCTTTACAAGATCGTCGGCTGGATCATTTTCCGCTTCAAGCTGCACATGCTCATCCTGGACGCGGCCACCAGATATGGACTGGTCCTGGCCGGGATCCTCGGGGCCTATGCCCTGGGGGCCAACAATATCGCCAACGTCATGGGCGTCTTTGTCTCGGTCTCCCCCTTTACGGAGATTTCCGTTTTCGATCTGTTCACATTTTCTGCGGCCCAGCAGCTCTTTTTTCTGGGCGGTCTGGCCATCGCCCTGGGGGTCTTCACCTATTCCAAGCGGGTGATGATGACCGTAGGCAAAGGCATTTTCCGCCTTTCCCCGGAAGCCGCCTTTGTGGTCGTCATCGCCCATGCCCTGGTCCTGTTTCTCTTTGCTTCGCAGCGTCTGGCCGATTTCTTGACCAGCCACGGCCTGCCGGCCCTTCCTCTGGTCCCGGTTTCCAGTTCCCAGGCCATAGTCGGGGCGGTCGTCGGCATCGGCCTCCTGAAGAAAGGCCGGGGCATCCGCTGGAGGAGGCTGGGCGGAATTTCCACCGGCTGGGTGTCCACTCCGGTCATAGCCTGTGCCGTGTGTTACGTCTCGCTCTTCTTTCTGCAGAACGTCTTTGAACAACAGACGTTCAAACCCGTGCCCTACATGCTCACCTCCGCGGCCATGGAAAGGATCAACACGGCCTCGCCCTCAGCGCAAAAGGCCCTCACCCCTCTGGCCGGCCAGAGGTTTGCCACGGCGGTCAAGTTTCGTTCAGCGGTCTTGCAGCAAGGCGATTTTTCCCAAAAAGAGCTGGATCTGATCCTCGAATCGGCAGAGCTCTTTTTTTTGCAGGTCAAAAAAGAGGTCATTGCGGGTTTGGACCGAGAGTGGTTCAGCACCGAGCAGATCAAGGCCATCAAAGAGCTTGAAGGCAAGGTCTTCAAGCACAAGTGGCGGTTTAATCAAGCCCTGGCCGGGTTGAGTCCGGACTGGCGCCCGACAGAAGATGATCCCGGGCTTACCAGTGAAATCCAAAACAAGCTGACCTACCTGCATAGCAGATTCCGGATAGAAAAAGCAAAGCAGCCCTAAAGCGGGCTTCGCCCGCAACCCAAGGTTCCAGGTTCACAGTTCACGGTTAAGAACAAGAAAAAGCCTGTAAGGCAAGACATCTTCTTGTTTTACAGGACAGAGACTCACAAGTTAGTCACTAACCTGCAGCAGGCCGCCTCAGACCCATGATCAGCAACATCGCCCATCGCGGGGCCCGCAGTCTGGCCCCGGAAAACACCCTGGCCGCGGCCGAAAAAGCCTGTCAAGCCGGAGCGGATCTATGGGAGACCGATGTCAGAGTCAGCAGGGACCAAGCCCTGATACTGTTCCATGACCTTTATCCCGGCCGGACCACTAATGCGGACCAAATCTTTCCCGGTCGTCACCAAGACACTGTTTCGGATTTCAGCCTGGCCGAGATCAGACGGCTCGATGCCGGATCTTTTTTCGAGAAAAGCGATCCCTTCGGCACGATCCGCTCCGGGGAAGTCAGCCAAGTGGACCTGGCTTCCTATCGCGGACAGCCGGTCCCCACCCTCGAAGAAGGACTCCAACTGACCACAGATCTGGGCTGGAAGATCAACCTGGAGCTGAAAGTCCTGCCTGAGTCGATGCGAGACTTCCCCCTGGTGGACAGGGTCCTGGCCGTGGTTGAACAGTCCGCTTTCCCTTGTGAAAAGCTGGTCATCTCCTCTTTCAATCACCACTGGCTCAGGCAGGTGCAGCGGTCGCGGCCCGAGATCGAAGTCCAGGCCCTGATCGGGTCTTCCCGAATGGGACCCCTGGACTGGGGGGGCTATGAGTTCCCGGTCTACAACGCCAGATTCACCCTGATCTCTGTGAAACAGATCCTCCTGGCCCGGCAGCGCGGAGTGAGGGTCAATCTGTTCACGGTCAACGCCCCCGAAGAGATGCGCCGCTTCATCCCAGCCGGTGTGAGCGGACTAATCACCGACTATCCCCAGAGACTCTCCCGGATCCTGCAATACTCTTAAAAACGGTAAAGGCATTTTCTCCGTTAGCGATGACCGGTCACGGCAAAAACGTCATTTTTTTCCGGTAAATTTAACCCAAATTTCACCCAATTGTGTATTGACAAACTGTTCCGCAAGTCAGTAAAATAGGTATGTACTTTGAAATCGTCGAAAAGCTGAGTCTTTTTCGCAGTCTGGACCAGCGGCTTTCGGCGATGCGAGGAGTGCAGGTTTTGGTTTCGTCAATTCGTATAAACTTTGAACAAAAAAGGAGGATAGTAAAATGACATTCAAGCGTGGAATTGGCGGTCTGATTTTGATCTTACTCATGGGAGCGCTGCTAATGGGCTGTTGTGCCGCGGAATCGCAGGAATACATGGATACACAGGCGCAAGCCCAGCAGGCCATGGATACGGCAGACACAGCAATGCAAGAGGCTCAAAGCGCCAAGGCAATGGCCGCTGAAAGTGCCGAGAGGGCCGAAGCAGCAGCAATGAGAGCCGAAAATGCCGCCGACAGGGCTGAGGATGCCGCCGACAGGGCAGAAGCCATGGCCGACAAGTCGGAGAGGACCTTCATGAAAAAAATGGAGAAGTAGCGAAACAAGCTTCCGCCTGGTGCTTCCCAGGGGCAAACCGCGGTTTT
>JAIPER010000189.1 GCA_021737115.1 Desulfohalobiaceae bacterium | reverse complement strand
GAAGATCAGCCCCTTTTCCCTGAAGGCCTGATCCAGGGCCTGCAACTCCGGTTTGACATAGGAGGCCGTGATCAGATCCCTGCCTTGATCGAGACATACCCCGGCCACCGCGGGATGCAGGGTAAAGGGCAGGAGGCTGACCACCAGATCCGCAGCCGCGATGAGCTCAACCAGACCCGGCCGGTCCTCTATGTCCAGCTGCATCCATTTGCCGCTTGGATGTTCGTCGATCAGTCCCCTTGCCTTTGCCGGATCCTGATCCGCCAGGACCAGTTCGATTCCTGGCCGGTCCAGCAGATACCTGACCAGGGGTCCGGCCACCAGACCGGCCCCCAGAACGCAGACTCTCTTGTTCATGGCCACCTCCTCTGAAACGGGAGACCCGGGAAACCTCTTACCGGCCGTCCCGGAGCCGTCCTAAGATTATGTTGCTAAAGCAGTAGCAACATAATATTCCAGCCGGAATCTGTCAACCCTTGTCAACCTCGGATCAGTTTCAGATCATTTTTCTTTTTGTGTTGACAATTTACTCATTTACATTTACGTGAATACCAAAAACACCTTACATCCGTGTTTAGGTCTGGCTATCCTGACGAGAAGCCGGTAATTTTTCCAACCAAGACAAAAGGAGGAAGGGGATGACTACTTTAATCATTGTGGTTGGTTTTCTGCTCTACATGTTCTTTTACTTTACCTACGGCAAGAAACTGGAGAGGGATGTGGTCAAGGCCTCGGACAGCAACGAGGCCCCCTCGAAGCGTATCTTCGACGGGGTGGATTATATCCCGGCCAGAAGAGAGGTCCTCTTCGGGCACCACTTTGCCTCCATAGCCGGCGCCGCTCCGATAATCGGTCCGGCCCTGGCCATATGCTGGGGCTGGGTGCCGGGCCTGTTATGGGTCTGGTTCGGAAACATATTCATCGGGGCCGTCCACGACTACCTGGCCTTGATGGCCTCCACCCGCTACGACGGAAAATCGATCCAGTTCGTGGCCACGGACCTGATCGGAAAGAGAACCGGAACTGCCTTCTACTGGATCGTCTTCTTTCTCCTCATCCTGGTCGTGGCCGCCTTCGCGGCCATTGTCGGCGGGATGTTCGTCAAGACCCCGGAGATCGCCTCGGCCTACGCCTGGAAGATCCTGGCCGCCCTGATCCTGGGAGTCCTGATGTACCGGGCCAAGATGAATTTCGCCCTGGCCACCATCATCGGCATCGCCATGCTGATCGCGGCCATCGGACTGGGCTCGCTGCAGGGCATCAGCCTGTCCTACATTTCCTGGATGTGGATCTTCTTCTTCTACATCATCATCGCCGCCTCCATCCCGGTCAATGTCCTTTTGCAGCCCAGGGACTACCTGAACTCCTGGCTGCTCTACGCAGGTCTGATCCTGGGCTTCATCGCCGCCATCTTTGCCTTCAAGGGGTTTGAAGTACCTGCCTTTTCTACCTTCTCCCCGATCCTGCTCGGAGGCAAACCGACTCCCTTCTGGCCGGCCATTCCTCTGGTCATAGCCTGCGGTTCGCTTTCCGGCTTCCACTCCCTGGTCGCTTCGGGCACGACCTCCAAACAGCTCACCAAGGAAAGCGACGGCCTCTTTATCGGCTACGGGTCCATGTTCACCGAAGGCTTTCTGTCAACCATCGTCATCGTCTCCATCGCCGGCTTCGGCTACACGGCCCTGAAGAATGCGGGCATATCGGCCGAGACCCTGAATTTCGACAACTGGGGGGCCATGTTCACCAAAGCCTCGGCCTCGGTCGGGCTCTCCAAGGCCAACCTCTTTGTCCAGTCCTATGCGGACATGGTCAACGCCACCTGGCTGGGATTCCTGCCGACCAAAATCGTGAAGATCATCGCCGGGATGTGGGTGGCCTCCTTTGCCATGACCACCCTGGACACCACCAACCGCCTGGCCCGCTACTGCCTGTCCGAGATGGCCCTGCCTCTCAAGGACAAGACCACGGGGCTCTACAACCTGTTGACCAACCGCTGGATCGCCTCGGTCATACCAGCGGCCATCGGAATCTGGCTGGCCGCAAGCGGGAACTGGCTGATCATCTGGGGCTCCTTCGGGGCGGCCAACCAGCTGATTGCCTCCATCGCCCTCATGTCCGGGGCGGCTTATGCAGCCAAGAAGCTTAAGTCAAAATTCGCCAATTCAGCCGTTATTCCGGCCTGGCTGCTCTGGATAACCGTGACCGCGGCCATCCTATGGTTCGTCGTGGTCGTTCAGCCCGGGGCCATCGCCGCGAAGCCGGTTTCCGGGTGGACCGTCATGGTCATCCTCTGCGTGATGCTGGTCTTGAATTTCGTGTTCATCTACGACTTCATCAAGTCCAAGGCCTATAAGGTCGAATAAACTTCTCATCTTACCATTGACCTGTTATAATGGATCCTGCGGCGAGGCCGGCGTGGCCTCGCCGCTTTGAAGAGAGGTTGTTTATGGTCAGATAAGACCGAAGGAGGACCTATGGATCTGCAACAAGCACTACAAACGGCGATGAAAGGTGAAGTCGAGGGCAGGGAACTGTACAGGGCGGCCGCTGAAAAAACCGGAGACAGCAAGGCCAGAGAGGTCTTCGGTATGCTCGCCGACGAAGAGCAGAGCCACCTGGACAGTCTCACCCAGATAGCTAAAGACTATGAAGAAGGCAAAGACCTGACCATACCGCAACTCCCGGCCCCGGCATCCTTCGAAGACGCCGAAAGCCCCATCTTTACCCGTGAGTTCAAGGAGAAGGTGGCGGATTTCGACATGACCGCCTTGTCCATCGGCATGAAGCTCGAGCTCGAATCGGAGAAGGCCTACCGCCAGATGGCCGCAGAGGCGGACCAGAACCAGTTGAAAGAGCTTTTTACCCGCCTGGCCGACTGGGAGCAGGGCCATTTCGACTATCTCCAGAAGCAGATGGGTTTTCTGGAAAGCTATTACACCAAGAAGTACAGTTTCTTCCGCTTCTAGAAATTACATGTTTTTATATTTTATCAAATAGATACCAGAAGTTGGCCCGAAATGAACCCCCTGTCATACATGAGCCTTATAAGGGTTCAGTGACGGCAGAGACAAAAGTGCAATTTATGCCAACTTCTGGTATAACTCCTATGTCTCCACGCGTTTTCGAAATTCTAAAAGACATTCTCTCCGGTTTCAACAGCTCTCACCGGGAGAGAGCAGCCTCCTTGACCGGGGTTGAAGTCCGGGAGCTGGAGAACATCTTTGCCCTGCTGCTTCTGGGGTCCTTTATCGGGCTCCCGGCGCCCCCTTCTTTTCTGGCGGTCGAACTCCTGCCTTTCATGGAGAGGGAAATCGGTGTCCTTAACGCACGGGCCGGGGACGCCGGGGACATGCTGGCTGAATTGTGCGGGACACTGGGCATTGACTGAATGAAGATCATCTTTTTCACCGGCAAGGGAGGGGTGGGGAAATCCACGCTGGCCGCTGCTTCTGCCTGGCAGCTTTCCCAAAAGTCGAGGGTGCTCCTCGTATCCCTGGACCCGGCCCACAACCTGGGCGATATCTTCGATGTGGCCATAACCAGGGAAAAGAAGAAGCTGAGCCAGACCCTGACCCTTATGGAGATCGATCTGCAGAAGCTCTCCAGGGAATATCTCGAACAGGAGTCCGATGTCCTCTCCAGGACCTACGGTTACTTAAAGACCCTCAACCTCGATCAGTACTTCTCCATTCTCAAATACTCCCCGGGCATAGAGGAATATGCCCTGTTGACCGGCATCGCCCGGATCATACAGAAAGAGACGGCTTTCGACTACATCGTCTTCGATACGCCCCCCACTGGTCTGACCCTCAGATTTCTGGCCCTGCCCTCGGTGACCACGACCTGGATCGACAGGTTGATCCACATTCGACGGCAGATCCTCGAAAAGCGATATACCATCCACCGCATAAGAGGCACCCTGAGTTCCTCGGAAACCGTTCTGGACTATAAAGAGGAAGACGACGACATCCTGCAGAGACTCCTGGCTCTGAACGAGACCTACCAAGACCTGAACCGGACCTTGCGCGGCCAGGACTGCCATTTCGTTTTGGTCTTCAACCCCGATGTCCTCTCCCTCAAGGAATCGGACAGGCTGATGGCCGGGCTTCGGGATCTGGGCCTGCCCCTGCGCCTGCTGATCGACAACAAGGTCAGCCGGGAAAACAAGGACATGGCCGCACATGTCGAAAAGAAGATAGAGGCCGCGGCCGAAGGCGTCCCGCTTCAGCGCATCAGCCTGTCCAGCCCCCCTTCTCCGGAGAGCAGGGGCGGGCTGTATGCTATCTCTGAAAACATCCTCCCGGAAAACTGGTAGATGACAACTATGTCCGACTATGAACAGATCGTTACCCAGCCCGTCTTCTTCCTCTTCGTGGCTTTTTCCTTTCTGCTTGCCTATGGCTATTTCTGGGGTAGAAAACGCAACCACGCGATCTTTACCAGCGCCTTCGAGGACCTTCTCAAAGTCTTTCGTCCCTCTGACCAGACCTTTACCAATATCGGGGGGGCCATCGGATATCACGCCAACCTCTATATCAGGAAAAAGGGGGCCTTCCTCTCGCGCGTCGACGCCACGATCACCATGCTCCCCCGGCATTCCTGGCTGTATCTCCCCATTTCAAAGTTAATCCGAAAATATGACCGTCTGTTCCTGGAACTGCATCTGAAGAACCATCCCGGTGAGGAGTGTCATCTCATAGAAGCCGGATATTCCGGATTTGCCGGGACAAAGATAGCAAACAGCGAACAGCTGCAGAAAGAGGAGATTGACTGGGGGGGCTACAGATTCCGGCTCTACTATCAATCACCCGAGGTCCGGACCAACATCGCCGAATTCATGAACCGCAATCCGGAGCCGGGTCTCATCAGGCACATCGCTGTGGTTCCCGGCCAAAAGAAGTGTTTCATCTTCATGATTCCCAAAAGGGGTCAGGTGGCCGCTTCCCTCTTCCCGGTCTACAACTGGCTCCCCTCTTTGATCAAAACAATGCAAAGGAGTAAATAAGATGCGTATCATCCGCTTTAGGGACGAGGCCGGCAGGACCCGCTTCGGACACGACCACCAGGACGGACAGGCCCTGATCCTGGAGGGTGACATCCGAGGCGGGTTCAGCGAAACCAGCCAGCGGGTCGGGGTCACAAAAATTATGGCTCCGGTCCAGCCTGCAGTCATCCTGGGCATCGGCCTCAACTACCACGAGCACGCCAGGGAAACCGGACTCGAGGTACCGAAGTATCCGGTTCTGTTCATGAAAAACCCGGCCTCGGTCGTAGGTCCGGAAGAACCGGTCATCCTGCCTCCGTCCTGCCTGAATCCCCCCCAGGTGGACTATGAAGTCGAACTGGCCGTGATCCTGAAGAAAACGGCCAGGAACGTCCCTGTGGAGAGTGCCCTGGACTACGTCCTGGGCTACAGCGTGGGTAACGACATCTCGGCCAGGAGGTGGCAGGGGGTCAAAGGTTCGGGGCAATGGTGCCGGGGCAAGAGCTTCGACACTTTCTGTCCCCTGGGTCCGGTCCTGGTTACTCCGGATGAAATTCCCGACCCCCAGGCCCTTTCTTTAAGCTGCGTTTTGAACGGCGAGGTCATGCAGGACGGTCACACCGGGGACATGATTTTTTCCGTGGCCGAGCTCATCGCCTTCCTCTCCGAGTCGACGACCCTTTTGCCGGGGACGGTCATCCTGACCGGGACCCCGAGCGGGGTTGGTTTCAAACGCACCCCCCCGGTCTATCTCCAGGACGGGGACCAGCTGGAGTTGAGCGTGGACAAGATCGGCACCCTGCGAAATCAGGTCCGGGCGGAGAAAGAAGAATAACGCGGAAGGGGAAGCGCGGAGGGTGGAGAAGCGCGGAACGGGGAACTCGGAACTCGGAGCGTGGAACGCGGAGCTCGGAACGCGGAGCTCGGAGCGCGGAGCGTGGAACGCGGAGCTCGGAACTCGGAGCGCGGAGCGTGGAACGCGGAACGCGGGGAAGCGCGGTGCGCGAAGCTCGGAATACGGAGGGCGGAAGGCGGAAGCGCGAAGCGCGGAAGGGGAAGGGTAGAGAAGGAGAAATGCTGGAACGCATCTCAGTGTCAGATTTGCCTCTGGAAAATCTGACATATAATTAATTAATTTCTATGAAGATATCACTACAGCGAAAGTTTATGCTCACAAGCCTTTTTGTGCTGGGATCGCCAGGCTCCAGCCTGGCATTGCGGGCCGCCAGACACGGGCTTGAGGCATGACTGGCTCTATACAAGATATGGTTGCACCTGAAGTTTCGCTCTAATGATATTTAGCCAGGCTATTATGTAATTGGGTTGAAGTCCACAACTGCCAGTTTGATCGAGGAAGAAACTTCAATTTGATTCATTGGCACTCTATGCTGAAGCTTCCAAAAGGCCGGATCGACCCTCCCCTGTCCCCTCCCTGGCCAGGGAGGGGAACTAGAATACATAATATTTCAAAATGATATGTAAGAGCATTGAACCAGGGTAAGCGTAGAATCCCAATTTTCGTGTTTTCAGAGGCAATTGTACTGATCCAATTTTGGTTTTTACAACAAAGACTGATGACCCAAAAGCTCCAGGCCCAAATTTCAGTATGTATTTCTCGTTACCTGCCCCATTCCACGAGAGAGCCCCGATACTCCTCCCAGGAAGCGATTCCCAGCTCCCCGGCCAGAGCCTCCAGGTCACGGACCAGCTGAAAGCTTTTGTCCGGGCGCTGGAAATTGCCTGAACCCACCTGCACGGCCCGGGCCCCCACCAGGATATATTCCAGGATGTCCTTGGCCGTGGTGATCCCGCCCAGGCCGATGACCGGTATCCGGACCGCCCGGCAGACGGCGTGAACCATTTTAAGGGCCACCGGCTTGACGGCCGGTCCGGACAGCCCGCCTGCGGTATTGGCCAGGCAGGGTCTTCTGGTCCGGATGTCCACGGCCATCCCGCTCAGGGTGTTGATCAGGGAAATGAGATCCGCTCCGTTGTCTTCCGCGGCCCGGGCCAGGACCGTGATATCCGTGACATTGGGGCTCAGTTTGACCATGACCGGCTT
>JAIPER010000188.1 GCA_021737115.1 Desulfohalobiaceae bacterium | reverse complement strand
CTGCATGTGTACCCAGGAGCACTGATCCCGGATATTGACCATCTCGAAGAGATAGGGGTTCAGGCCGGCCTCGCCGCAGGAAGAGGAAAACAGGGGCTGGTGGGTCCGCGGGGAACAGGAGGCGACCACCACCCGTTCCAGGTCGTTCTCCTTGATGGCCTTCTTGATTTCCGCGATGCCGCCTTCGGAACAGGAGTAGAGGTTTTCCTTGGCAAAGGCCACTCCGGGCAGGGTGGCGGCGTATTCGGTTATGGCCGGGCAGTCGATGTGCCCGGCGATGTTCGAGCCGCAGTCGCAGATAAACACCCCGACCCTGGGTTCTGCCTGTTTCTTTACGTCCGTTTTGTTGGTCATGGTCGTTAATTCCTATTAAGCGTTGGTAGCAACAAAATTCACGCAATTTCTTAGGTTCATTAGTAGTATCAAATAATTAGCTACAGGTATCAGGTTTCAGGTGTCAGCACTGCCAGAGGCAGGGCTGACACCCGAACTCGGACACCTGTAGCTAATTATTTGATACGACTAATGAACTTAAGAGGTTGCCTGAATTTTGTTGCCACCAACGCTTAATAGGAATTAACGACCATGACCAACAAAACGGACGAAAAGAGACAGGAAGAACCCAGGGTCGGGGTGTTTATCTGCGACTGCGGCTCGAACATCGCCGGGCACATCGACTGTCCCGCCATCACCGAATACGCCGCGAGTCTGCCCGGAGTGGCCTTTGCCAAGGAGAACCTCTACTCCTGTTCCGAAGGCGGCATCGCAGAGATCAAGAAGGCCATCAAAGACAACGAACTGGAACGGGTGGTGGTCGCCTCCTGTTCTCCGCGGACCCATCAGCCCCTGTTTTCCTCTTCCTGCGGCGAAGCCGGACTGAACCCCTATCTCTTTGAGATGGTCAATATCCGGGACCAGTGCTCCTGGGTGCACATGCAGGACCGGGAAAAAGGCACGGAAAAGGCCAAGGAACTGGTGCGCATGGGTGTGGCCAAGAGCAAGAACCTGGAACCTCAGGAAGACATCGAGTCCAGCCTGGTGGACCGGGTCCTGGTCATCGGCGGCGGGGTGGCCGGTCTGTCCGCGGCCCAGACCATGTCCGGCATGGGACTGGAGGTCATCCTGGTGGAAAAGGAGCAGGAACTCGGAGGGGTTCTGCGCTACCTGAACCAACTGGCCCCGGGCGAGCAAAGCGCAACCGAGTACATCGACTCCCTGGTCGGGTCTGTGAGAGACGATCCTGGAATCACGGTTCATCTCGGTGCTGAGGTTCAAACCGTCGGCGGATACATCGGCAACTATCAGGTCAGCCTGCAAACCAGCGACGGCCAAAGCCTCGAGGAAAAGGTGGGCTGCCTGGTGGTGGCCATCGGAGGCGTCCCCCTCACCCCCGAAGGACTCTACTCCTATGACGGGGAAACGGTCATCTCCCAGATGGAGCTGGAGGAGAAGCTCAAGAATCGGACCTTCGGGGCCAAAAAAATCGTCATGATCCAGTGCGCCGGAGCCAGGGATGAACAACGGGCCTACTGCTCCCGGATCTGCTGTTTGACCGCGGTCAAGAACGCCATGCTCATCAAGGAGCAGGATCCCGAGGCCGAGGTGCACATCCTGTACAGGGACATGCAGATGTACGGCACCGAAAAGGAACAGATGCTCTGGGACGCCCGGGCCATGGGGATCAACTTCCATGTCTACGACCCGGCCAACAAACCCGTGGTCGACCAGGGGCGGGTCACCTTTTACCATTCCCTGCTCGGCAAAGAGATCAGCCTTAATCCTGAGCAGGTGGTCCTGTCCACCCCGCTGGTGGCCAGGGAGGATGCCCAAAGGATATCGCAGATGATGCGGGTACCCATGGATCAGAATAAATTCTTCCTGGAGGCCCATGCCAAGCTCCGACCCCTGGATTTTGCCGCGGACGGGATTTTCGTCTGCGGTTCGGCCCGTTATCCGGCCACCGTTGATGAAGCCAGATCCCAGGGAACCGGGGTCGCCTCCAGGGTGGGCACCATCCTCTTCAAGGACAAACTGATATCCAGCGCCATCGTGGCCGTGGTCAACCCTGAGTCCTGCGTCGGCTGCATGGGCTGCATGGATGTCTGCCCTTACCAGGCCATCACCTATGATCCTGAAAACAAGGTTTGCGTAATCAACGACATTCTGTGCAAGGGCTGCGGCAGCTGCGCCGCCACCTGCCCCTCGGAATCAGTCCAGCTCAGGGGTTACAAACCCAATCAGCTCCTGGCCCAGATCCGGGCGGCGGCCTGATGGCCAACCGCAAAGAACCAATAAACAACGACAAAGGATGTCCTAATGAGTAATCAAGATTTCGAACCGAAGATCGTCTGCTTTCTCTGCACCTGGTGAGCATACGCGGCTGCTGACCTGGCTGGGGTCAGTCGGTTGCAGTACCCGACCAACATCCGTGTGATTCGGGTCATGTGCAGTGGCAGCGTCTCGCCGCACCACGTCCTGCTCGCCTTTCAACAGGGTGTGGACGGGGTCTTCGTCGGCGGCTGACACATAGGTGAATGCAGTTACCTGTACGGTAACAAATTTTCGGAAAAACGGGTCAAACTGCTGCGCTCCCTCCTGGAGTTCAGCGGCATCGAAGCCGACCGCCTGCGGGCCAGGTGGGTTTCTTCAGCTGAAGCCCCTGAATTCAGAGAAGAAGTTAATGAGTTTATCAAGGTTCTGAAAGGATTCGGTCCCTCGCCTCTCAAAAAACAAGTGGAGCAGGCGGCTGCCTGAGGGCAGAGGGCAATCCGGGCGCTCGGTCTCAGGCGTTCAGGCCTTAGGCCAAATGATGAATGCGGCCGGAGCGATGGCAGACGATTCGAGATAAGGGCTGACAGCCCAGGGCGAAAAACCGATCGCAGAAGTCGAACCTCTGCAATAATGAGATCTTATATTTTAAATCTACAATTCTATGGGTGATCCATGATCGAGACCGTGAAAGAACAAGTCAGAAAGCTCCTCGATTCCGGACAGATACAGGGTTTTTTAGGCCTGCTGGAAAAAAACGGCCACATCTCCCCGCACCTCTTTACCGATCCGGAGGAGCTGGACAGGCTTAACCTGGGTGAACGGGACAAACCAGGAGATGCGCGCTACCCGTTGACCAAGTATTTGATCAAGATAGCCAGGGCCCATCCGGACAAGAAATTCGGGATCCTGGTCCGGGGATGCGACGAGAGGGCCTTGAAGACCTTGTACAACTACAACCAGCTCAACCCGGGGCAGGTGGTCCCGGTGGGCATTGCCTGTCCGGAAGAGCTGGCCAGGGAATGTGAATGCCGGCAGCCCTATCCGGAGGAGTGTGTGGCCGGGGAAAAAAGCGAGGGCTGTGCTTCAGTCTCCGTGGACAGACTGGATGAACTGGAACTGAGTGAACGCTTCGACTACTGGACCGAGCAATACGCCAAATGCATCAAATGCTATGGCTGCCGGGACGTCTGTCCTGTCTGTTTCTGCAATGAATGCACCCTGGCCAGCGAAGACCTGGTTCAGACCAAGACCTTTCCCACGGAAACCCCTCTGTTTCATCTGGTCCGCGCGGCCCACATGGCCGGGCGCTGCATCGACTGCGGCCTCTGCGAGCAGGCCTGTCCTGTGGGCATCCCCTTGCGGACCCTGTACAAGAAGATCTATAACATCATGGACGAGGAACTCGATTACCAGACGGGATATTCCGAGGAGAAGTCACCGCTTAATGCTATTTAAATGTTTTTTAACCTTCCAGAAATGTTTTTTACTCTTCAGAAAGGGTAAAAAACATATAAGGTTAAAAAACATATAGTTAACACATTACACAAAAACTGGCTAAGCAAGCCCCAAGGAATAAGTCTAAACAGCATTATTTATTGTAAACCATTCACTATATACTTGCGCGCAGCCTGAATTGCGTTATGGCCGGCATATTCGGAAAAAATGACCAGACCCTGGCCACAAGCACAAATCAATTCAGGCTACGCGCAAGTATCATGAGGTCATTTCATGGAATACACGACCGCGCTCACGACCTGCACCTACTGCGGCTGCGGCTGCAACTTCTATCTCGAAGTGCTCGACGGTCAGGTCATCGGGACCATCCCCTGCAAGACCAGCCCCACCAATGAGGGCAAGCTGTGCATCAAGGGCTGGAACGTGCATGAATTCATCCAGAGCCCCAAACGGCTGACCAGGCCTCTCATACGGAAGAACGGCGAGCTAGTGGAGGCGGATTGGGAGGAAGCCCTGGACTATACCGCACAGAGGCTCAAGGAAATAGCGGAGCAGAACGGGCCGGAAAGCCTGGGCTTCATGGCCTCGGCCAAGGTAACCAATGAAGAGAACTACATCTTTCAGAAATTCGCCCGGGCCGGGGTGGGCACCAACAACATCGATCACTGCGCCAGGCTCTGACACTCCTCCACAGTGGCAGGTCTTGCCGCAGCATTCGGGTCGGGAGCCATGACCAACTCGGTTCAGGAGATCGAAGACGCCGACTGCATCTTCATCATCGGTTCCAACACCACTTCTTCGCATCCCCTGATCGCCACCCGGGTATACCGGGCCAAAGAAAAAGGGGCCAAAGTCATTGTGGCCGATCCCAGGCGCATTCACATCGCAGACATCGCCGATGTGGCGGTCCAGCAGAACCTCGGCACGGACGTGGCCCTGTTAAACGGCATGATGAAGGTCATCCTGGACAACAACTGGCAGGATCAAACCTTCATAAACGAACGTACCGAGGGCTTCGAGGAGTTTACAAAGGCCGTCCAGGGGTTTTCAGTGGAAAAGGCCGCCGAGTTGACCGGCATTTCCACGGAAGACATCACGGCTATGGCCGAAATCTACGCCAAGTCGGACAAGGCCAGCATACTCTACTGCATGGGCATCACCCAGCACACCACCGGCGTGGACAATGTCAAGGCCCTGGCCAATCTGGCCATGCTCACCGGTAACCTGGGCAAGGAATCCGCCGGGGTCAACCCCCTGCGCGGCCAGAACAACGTCCAGGGGGCCTGCGACATGGGCGGACTGCCCAACGTCTTTACCGGGTACCAGAAGGTGACCGACGAGGCCCTTCACGACAAGATGTCCAAGGCCTGGAGCAGCGGGAAGTTTCCCTCCCGGGTCGGTTTGACCATCCCGGAGATGATCTCCGGCATCGAAGAGGGGTCTGTGCATGGACTGTATGTTCTGGGGGAAAATCCGGTTGTCAGCGATCCGGACAGCAACCATGTCACCAAGGCACTTGAGAAAATCGACTTCCTGGTGGTCCAGGACATCTTCCTGACCCCGACCGCGGAGTTGGCCGATGTGGTCCTGCCCGGGGCCAGTTTTGCCGAAAAGGACGGGACTTTTACCAACACCGAACGGCGGGTGATGCGGGTCAGAAAAGCCATTGATCCGCCTGGCGAGGCAAAGCCCGACTGGGAGATCATCCAGGAGCTCTCCTCAAAGTTCGGCTATGCCATGCACTACGAGTCACCCCGGGAGATCATGGAGGAGATCGCCGCGGTCACCCCGTCTTATGGGGGGATCAGCTATGCCCGGCTCGAGGGCCCCGGGCTGCAATGGCCCTGTCCGGACCAGGGACACCCCGGAACCCCGTATCTGCACAAGGACAAGTTCGCACGGGGCAAAGGATTGTTTCATGCCGTGGAGTTCATTCCCCCGGCCGAGAGCATCGATGATGACTATCCCCTCTGGCTGACCACCGGCAGGAATTTTTCCCATTACCACACCGGAACCATGACCAGGCTCTCCCCGACCCTTGTCTGTGAATACTCCGAGAATTTCATGGAGGTCAGCCCGGAAGACGCCCGGGAATTGGACCTGAGCCAGGGAGAACAGGTCAGCGTGGCCTCGCGGCGGGGAGAAATCGGAGTCAGAGTTCAGATCACCCCGAGACTGAAGAAAGGGACCGTGTTCATCCCCTTTCATTACGTGGAGAGCAATGTCAACAAGCTGACCAATCCGGCCATGGATCCCATCGCCAGGATTCCGGAATACAAGGTCTGTGCGGTGAAGGTCGAGAAAAACCCGTAATTTCGTCTTGCCTGGAGGAAACCACCATGCCTGCTGACATCTTAAAGACCCTGGAACTGTTCAAGGAACTCAATGAAGATCAGTTAAACCGCATCAAGGATATCTGCTTCAAAAGAGAATACAAGAAAGGGGACAGGCTTTTTAAAGAGGGTGAAAACGCCCATCAGATCTGGATCAATTATGACGGAGAGATGGAACTCCGCTTTGAACTCCCGGGTAGCAAGGCCACCTCTTCGGACCAGGCCATCATCACCATCAAGGGCACTCCGGACAGCGCTCAGCTCGGGGGGTGGTCGCCCTTTGTCCCCCCCTACAAATATCGGCTGTCCGCCTACTGCGTCTCCGACGTCTGCCGGGTGCTCATGATTGAAAAGACGGACTTGTTCAGGATATTCGAGGAAGATCACACCATCGGCTACTACTTCCTCAACTATCTGATCAAGATCGTGGGAGCCAGATTCATCGCCCTTCAGGACCATCTGGCCAAGATCATGGGCGAAGATCTCCTGAACCGATGGTGAATCCGGGACCGGGCCCTGTACATTTTAAGCTGTGCGTTCAGCCGTGAACCTCGTCAAACATGCATCACAGGCATTGGCCCAAACATTTTGGCAAAACGAGCTGCTTATAAAAACATTCCAGTAAGGTATTGAAGTTTCAAATTGAAGAAAAGCCTGAGCAAGAATCTTGACAGGCTTTTTTTTATGCCCATGAAAAAGGTTGACCAAGCCGATTCCTTTTGATAGTGATTTTTTTCTCAAGCAAGCAGGGAATTGATAAATCTGAGTGTCAGATAGTTCAACTATCTGATTTTTTTTGTTTTAATGATTGCCAATCCTCAATCATCAGGTTTTTTTCGTAAACGGAGACAGTGATATGCTCTTGGAATACGTCCCCATCCTCTATCTGATGCTCGTGGCCATCGGGTTCGGGATCGTCACCGTGTTTTTGTCCAGCCTGATCGGCCAGAAGAAACAAACCAGGGAAAAATCGTCTTCCTATGAATGCGGTCTTCCCA
>JAIPER010000187.1 GCA_021737115.1 Desulfohalobiaceae bacterium | reverse complement strand
AGAGCGCCGACAATGGCGTGTCCGGATTCGTGATAGGCCACGATCTTCTTTTCCTCTTCACTCATGGACAGACCCTGGCGGACCAGCCCCATGAGGATCTTGTCCCTGGCCTCTTCGATGGTCTGGTTGGTGATTTTATCCTCCTCCTTCCGGGCCGCCAGGAGCGTGGCCTCATTGAGCATGTTCTTCAGGTCGGCCCCGGAAAATCCGGGCGTCCCCCTGGCCAGACGCTCCAGATCGACATCCTCGGCCAACTGTTTGTTCTTGGCGTAGATGGACAAAATCTCCTGCCTGTCCCTGGTGTTCGGCAAATTGACGATGATTCTGCGGTCGAAGCGTCCCGGGCGCATCAGGGCCGGGTCAAGGATATCCGGCCTGTTCGTGGCGGTCATGACGATCACGTCCTCGTTCGGCTCAAAACCGTCCAACTCGGAAAGAAGCTGGTTCAGGGTCTGTTCCCGTTCATCGTGTCCACCTCCGAGTCCCGCTCCCCGGCGCCGGCCGATGGCGTCGATCTCGTCCACGAAAATAATGCTAGGGGCGTTCTTTTTGGCGTCTTCGAACAGGCTGCGCACCCTTTTGGCGCCCACACCAACAAACATCTCCATGAAGTCGGAACCGGTCATGGAAAAGAAGGGCACGTCGGCCTCTCCGGCCACGGCCCGGGCCAGGAGCGTTTTCCCGGTGCCAGGCGGACCGACCAGCATGATTCCTTTGGGGACATCTCCTCCCAGGTTCCTGATACGATCCGGCTCCTTCAGATAGGAAACCACCTCCTGCAGCTCGGTCTTGGCCCCCTGGGCTCCGGCCACATCGTCGAAGGTGGTATCCTCCTGGCTCTTTTCATACCTCTTGGCCTGACTCTTGCCGATGGAAAAAATCCCCCCGGACTGACCCTGCATCCGCCTGTACTGCATGTAGCCGATGGCAATCAGAAAAAAGAAGGGCAGAAGCAGAATCAGCATGGTCCAGAACGATCCCTCCCTTTCCGGCAGCGTCTTAATATCCACTCCGCGCTCATTGAGCACCTTCAAAAGATCCTCGTCCCCGAAGGACGGCAGATAGGTTACAAAGGAGCTGTACTTTTCGCTCGTCTGCTTCCCGCCTTGCTGGGAGCCATCTTTTCCTTGTCCGGAGTCATCCAGCGAGGCCGGCTCCTTGAGCCTTCCCTCAATCTCTTCTCCCTGGACCGTGATTTTCTGGACATTATCCGCCTTGACCTGTTCAAGGAAGGCGCTATAACTGATCTGGACTCTCTTGACAGAACCCAGGTAATACTGCCAGCCGAACAAAAGGAGGATGAGCGCCAGTATAATCAACCATCGGGTGTCGAAACGATCCATGCGATAGACTCCTTTATCCGGTTTGAGCATCCTGACATATATTCGAAAAAAAGCCTGAAAACCAGCTTGTGGTTTTCAGGCCTTTTTTGTTTCTTGCACCAAAATTCAAACCCGCAAGCGTTCATAGGTCTCTTGAATATTATTCAACCTGTGCAGCATTGCCAGCAGTTCATGTCTAGCCTCTGCAGTGGGGTAAGTGATCTCATGAACGCTATACAAGACATGAAAAAGACGGTTCAGGGTTTCTTCGGTCGCTGCATTCCATTCCCCGGAAACAGGGGTCTGGAGCCGTTCAACCCTCTCTATTTCTTTTTGCAGACTGTCCAATGACTGGTTAAGCCCCTGAACGTAGCCTGCCCAGTTCGTTTCCATAATGATTACCCATCCGGTAAAAGGTCTTGTGTTCTCTTTCCAGATATACTTACAGTGCGTCATGTCCTTCATACGGAGAACAACTCTTTTCTCTCATATCCCAGATTCTTGCCCGACGGCCGGGCCGGGGCCGGAAACAGCTTCCGTTTGAGCGGACGCATTGAAAATGGCTGACTTGCCTCCTCCGGCTCCGCTGAAGTTTTCAAGGCAGCTTCGAGATAGCTGTCCAGCCACCAGTGGACATCCTCCTGCCTGATCTTCTCCCGGGCCTGGTGCATCATCTTTGTCTTTCGGGACAACGGCAGGTGAAAGGCCCTGCTGATCGCATCGGCCACATTATTGATATCATAGGGATTGACCAGAATCGCAGCCTCCTTGAGCTGAATGGCCGAACCGGCGAATTCACTCAGGATGAGCACGCCGTTGCCGTCGTTTTTGCTGGCACAGTATTCTTTGGCCACCAGGTTCATCCCGTCTCGAAGAGGCGTAACCAGGGCTATGTCGGCTCTACGGTAAGCGGCCACCAGTTTCTGCCTGGGCAGGCTGCCATGCATATATTGTATCGGCGACCAGTTCATGGTGGACCACCTGCCGTTGATACTGCCCACCAGGTACTCGATTTCGTTTTTGAGCTGCTGGTATTCCTCTATGCTCTCCCGACTGGGCACGACAACCTGCACCAGTCTTATACGTTCCCTGAGTTCAGGATACTGCAGCAGAGCCTTCTCCAGAGCCTGGAGCCGCTCAGGAATCCCTTTACTGTAGTCCAGACGGTCAACGCCAAGGATCGTTTGCACCTTGTTCTGCTTTTTTTCATTCTTTGGAGTATGTTTCCAGGGCTTTACATCCGGAAGTCCGGAAAATTCATCAAAATCGATGCTGATGGGGAAAACCCCTGCCTTGAAGCAGCTTTGTCCGCACTGGATGCTGGCCAGGGCCCCTTTGTTCGTCCTGCTGGTCCCGGGATCGAAATACTCCAGGCAACGGCAGAAGTTTTCCAGGTCCCAAGGGGTTTGAAAGCCGATCAAGCGATATTTTAAAAGGGCCCGCAGGAGTTCCTCCCGCCAGGGCAGTTTGAAGAAATTCTCCGGTGAAGGAAAGGGAGTATGCAGATAGAAGCCCGTCTGTCGACTGCTTCCCGTCTTTTCCAGCTCTTTGGCCAGACAGAGAAGATGATAATCCTGAACCCAGATATAGTCGTTGGGTTCTGAAATTTCAGCGACTTTTCGGGCGAATTTTTCATTCACCGCCTGATAGGTCTGCCAGTATTCCTCCTGGAATCGACATTTTTCCGGGAGGCCGTGAAACAGGGGCCAGAGCACCTGATTGGAAAATCCATAATAGTACTGCTGGACCTCTTCCTGGCTCAGAGGCACGTTCTGCAGCTGATAAGGATTGTTTTGCGAGAAACGGTTCAATTGGCTGCCGACATCGGCCTCTGTTCCTGACCAGCCCAGCCAGGTCCCGCCCCTTCTCTTCAAGACCGGGCTCATGGCTGTAACCAGCCCCCCTGAGCTCAAGCCCAGGGATCCATCAGAGCCGAACGTAACCGGAAGCCGGTTGGAAACCACGACCAGACCCTGCTTATCCGCCTGATCATCGAGATATTCAACCCTTTGGTTAAATGGATCTTGGAACAACATAACTCCTCCGTATCAGACATCATTTGCCGCTTTTTTTAATGTTTCAGATTCATTACCATACTGATCCAACTTAGCTTTTTGTAAAATTTGGGCCTGGAGCCTTGGGGTCGCCAGTCTTTGTTGAAAAACCAAAATTGGATCAGTAAAATAACCTGAAATCGACCTGGCCGGGTCCTGAACCCGACTCATTTCGCCCCTGTCCGAACAACTTTGAACGGCGGTACTAGAATTTTTTGCAAATGATGTGCCAATTTCAGAGCTCTTTGCCGTTTTCTAAAATTTGGAACATTATTTGGACAAATGTTTTTTTTGCATAAATTCGAAGCACTAAATTCGAAATCCGAAACAAGCACGAAATTCAAATTTTCAAATTTTCAAACGAAGACAGGTAACAAATCCCAAATAGATTATAATGGTTAAAGTTAGTCCACCTCTGACGTTTTGAATTTTGAATTTTTGTCATTTGAAGTTTGTTTCGAATTTCGTGCTTCGAATTTCGATATTATGTCCAACCTTGAAGTCATTAAACTAATTACAATTATTTAAAATAGTTATGCTTAAGTGTCAAGACGTTGGTACGAAGTCTGAATTTACTATGTTCTTCTGAATCGCCTTTGGGCAGGATGTCAGCCCTGCAAAATCTGTGGCATGTCACAGCAACGCGTCACACAATGCGTCAGTTTCAAGGGATAAAATTCGGTGCCTAAAGGGTGTATTTCGGGGTTTGAGCGCTATTCAAAGGGATCCTGCGAGCGGATCAAAAAGAGGGGGCGATCGATGCGGTGCAGAACCGCTGCTGCCACACTTCCGTAAAAGAACCGTGAAATCCCGCTTCTGCCGTGACTGGCAAGAGCAATCAAGTCGGCATCTTCCTCTTCAGCGGCTGTGACAATCCCTTCGACCACCGGATACCTTCCCCCGAGGCGACTCCTGGCGGCCAGGCCTTTTTCCGTGAACTTTCTGACCTGGGCCTCCAGGTATTGCTCCGAGTTTTGGATCCGGCGTTCAAGATCCTGCTCATATTGTTTGGTGATCGAAGCCCCGCCTTCACCAAACAGGATCGGAGGTTCCACCACACGGAAAAATACGATCTCGGCCTGATACCTCCTGGTAAACTCCTCCATATGCGGCAGAATCTTTTCCGCCCTCCGCGACCCATCCAAAGGAACCAGTATGGTCTTGTACATCAGCTCTCTCCATCATTTGTCTTTACGAAGTCTGAACCATGTGTGACTGCCCGAATTGTGAAAGGCACGAGATCGGTATACTTTTTGCAAATATTGTTCCAGAGGTCAGCCTGCCTCTGGCAGGCCTGACATACTCTTATTAACGGCTAAGCGCTAAAGGCTAATTGCTTAGCTCAGTTTGATGCATTCCGGTAGTCCTCCGCGGATACTTTGCTTTACTTTTGATGTGGTAAAGAGAAACAAAAAGATAGAAGAAATTTGTTCCGCGCCCGCTTCGCTTGAGTCGCAGAGCTTTCAGAGAGTACAGAGGGAGAAATTCCAGAGATCAGTGATCAGACGTCAGTAGTCAGTAAGAGACTTCAGAAGAAAAAAACTACCGTGTCGGAGAAAGGCAGGACACGGACCAAAGGGCTCAGCCCTTCGGGCAAATATCAGAGTTTTCGCCGAAGGCGATGCGGTTATTACCCGGGAGTTCCCTGTCCCGTGAAATTCACGAAGTGACCTGTGTTTCAGGATTTCACTGGGATTCCTCCCGCCCGGGTAAAAAGAAAACAACTCTTACCTCAATCTGCACCCCCCTCGGCGAACTCAGTGGCTCAAGCGAGTCTTCGAGCGGGCGCGGGACAATCTGCTCTTCTGTGAACTTGTCATAATTGCCATGGATGAACTATGGCAAAGTAGTAGCGGAAGAACTCCGGAATTTGAGTATTGGAATTTATTTGTTATTTGTTATTTGGGATTTGATATTTTTGATTTGCTTCAAGATCGTGAGGCATCTGAAGAACTGAGAATACGCAAAAAGGGACCAATCTGAAATTTCACAAAAGCGGCATGGGAAATTGTTTGCAACTTCCTATCTTTATCACGACACATAACATCTGTGGACAGTTAAGCGCAGCTGGAGACTTTTAATAAAAACATCCAATATTCTTGAATAATTAAAGTCTAATTTTCAGAAAATATCCACGGAAACGGAAGGAATGTATTTTCTGGCACGTTCTTTGCTTAATTTGCTGATATAGCCTTTAAGAAAAAGTTTTTGGATTTATGCCAGATACCCAGCTCTTATTCTTTGTCTGAAATCTAAAATTCTATTATACTGATCCGACTTAGCTTTTTGTGAAATTTGGGCCTGGACCCATAGGGGCGCCAGACTTTGTTGTAAAAACCAAAATTGGATCAGTATAGGAAGCGTTGTATTTTCTCGAAAAAGTGCAGTTGCGGTTATCGGGCGATGCCTGGTCGAATCGTTCATTTTGGACGGGAACAAAAATCAAAAGGGAGGAACCA
The DNA here is from genome assembly GCA_021737115.1 of Desulfohalobiaceae bacterium. Lineage (GTDB taxonomy): Bacteria > Desulfobacterota > Desulfovibrionia > Desulfovibrionales > Desulfothermaceae > JAABTT01. Next base: position 1,246 of record JAIPER010000187.1, on the reverse strand, counting down.
TGAAGCACAATCGCCAGCGAAAAGAAGTGATCGTGCAGCATCCTGACGGTCTTCAAATGATATCAGCCGGGCTTCTGGCCAAAGAAGCCCAGAAATACCAGTCGAGTATATACCTGGCCTCCAACGCAGCCAGGGCCGATGCAAAGAGTGTTCTGGACATCCTGACCCTGGCCGCGGGCAAGGGAGCCAGACTTTCCATTGAAGCCGAAGGTCGGGACGCATCCACTGCTGTCCAGCATCTGTCAAACCTTTTCGATCACGTTCTCGAAAATGTCCCTGCAGACAAAGAAGGACCTTATGACCATCTCTATCAAGCGCATTTATGATCCCGCAGATGAGTGGGACGGGTACCGGGTCCTGGTAGACAGAGTCTGGCCCAGGGGCATGAGCAAAGACAAGGCCGCCTTGGACGACTGGATCAAGGAGTTGGCACCCAGTTCTGAACTGCGGAAATGGTTCGGACATGACCCCTCCAGATGGGAAGAGTTCAAAAAGAGCTACTTTCAGGAACTTGAGGACAAGGGATCTGTTCTGGACCAGATCTCGGCCAGGGCTGAGAAGGAACCGGTGACCCTTCTCTATGCCGCCAAAGACACCGAGCATAACAATGCCGTAGCCCTCAAGGAATACTTAGAAAGAAGAATGGCCTGATGATGGCGGGAATGATGGGCATGGGGAAGAGATCGGACGTCGGATGTCGGATGTCGGTGGGAAGGGGGAAGAGGGCAGAGGATATCAGTGAATCAGTGAATCAGTGAATCAGTGAATCAGTGAGTCAGTGAGTCAGTGAGTCAGTGGGCAGATAGCAGAGGAAAGAGGGAAAAAGGAGGTCGGACGTCAGATGTCGGAGGTCGGACATCGGCTGGCTTGAATTGTGAACCTCTTTTTCTGCAACCGTGAACTCTCCGAGGCGTAGGCTCGATCTCTACGAGCCGGAGGCCGTGAACCTGGAACCATAAAGAGGCATGGGGCATAGAGCATGAGGAAGAGAGATATCAGTGAATCGGTGAGTCAGTGAGTCAGTGAGTCAGTGGGCAGCCCTATTGTGAAACTTCACTTTAATTTACTGAAATCTTTGACTCGATCGGACTGGCTATGACCAGAGGCGGCGCTCGCATGAAACTTCAGCGGAGTTATATGTAAGCCCTGCCTCTGGCCGCAGACCCCCAGTTTGATCAAAAAAGAAACTTTGAGTCACCTGCTCCGTCATTCCGGCGGAGGCCGGAATCCAGTCTAAAATGTAAGA
>JAIPER010000186.1 GCA_021737115.1 Desulfohalobiaceae bacterium | reverse complement strand
TCCAGGATCACGTCCAGCATCACCTGCGCAATGCAGCCGAGAAGGCCCTTTACGTGTGCAAGGATTCAGGCTTCGAACGGCTCATTCTGGCCAGTACCGAAGACTATTTGATCTCGAGTCTCCGCAATCATCTGCATTCATATCTGCAAGAGCGCTGCATTGCCGAGTTCAAGGCTGGTCCCGAGGAACACTCGGACGAACTGAGGAAAAAGGCCCTGGGCGTGATCCGGACCTGGGAGAAGGAACGGGAGCAACAGACCGTCAACCGCCTTCTGGAAGAAAACCATCCCCAGGGGCTGGCCGTCCTCGGAACAGAGCCCGTTTTAGAGGCCCTGGGCTTTGGACAGGTGCACACCCTGGTCCTGGAGAACGATCTGAAACTTGCCGGCTATGTCTGCGATCAGGACAGGATCTTGTCCACGTACCAGGAAAAATGCCCGGCCTGCAGTCAGGGTATGCGCAAAACCGAGGACCTGACCGAAGAGATGATCGAGGAGGCTGTCGCTCAGGGTGCAGAAGTGGAGCACGTCTTTGGATCCCATAAAGAATTTGAAACTTACGGGATCGGGGCCCTGCTGCGTTTCAAGGTATAATATCCGTTTTTGCCTCAGGACGAGTGGTCCTGAGGCAGATACGGATAAATTAAATAATTATATGTCAGGCCTGCCAGAGGCAGGGCTGACGAGAGAAGTTCTCGCCCTCGGATCTCCCAGTTCAAACCCGAATAGTGATCCGTTCGCTTCCAGAGTCCGGACCGAAAGCGGTCCCTCAGGCCTTTGCCTGGCAAGATGGACAAAAGTAAGCCGATCGCCCCGAAAAGGAGATGCGTTTGATCTGCCCGCCGCAGACCGGGCAGGGCTCGTTTTCAGAACGTCTCGGCGTCAGGAAATCCCCGGGAAGCCGCTCCGGATCGGCTCCGTGCTCGATGGCTGACTTGAGGACCCGATCCATGGTCTCATAGACATGACTGAACTGCTCCCGGCTTAGATCGCTAATCTTGACCCCTGGATGAAGTCCGGCCTGGAAAAGGATTTCGTCCGCATAGACGTTCCCGATGCCTGCCAGCAAGGACTGATTCATAAATGCGGTCTTCAACCGTCCCTTGCGCTTGGCCAGGAGATCCAGAAACGTCTCCCGGTCGAAGGACGGATCCATGGGGTCTGGCCCCAGCTTCTGCTCCTGGATAAAGGCCTCGCGGTCCTGGATCAGACGGATAAACCCCAGCTTCCGTTTCGAGATGTAGACCAGGTCCGAACCGGAGGCCATAACGAAACGCGCGGCTCCATGCCGGGGCATGTCCTCCCGGGACTGGACCGTCGTGACCGTCCCGGTCATGCCGAAGTGGAGGACGAGCCAGCCGGTCCGACCGTCGACTTCCACGAAGCAATACTTCCCATGCCGGGATGTTGCGACGAATTTGCGGCCGCTCAGCCGGGACGCGAACGTTTGCGGCGTGATGTCCTTGAGAATTCGCTCGTCCTTGACCTCAACCTTCTCGATTTCGCTGTTCAGGGAATGCTCTGCCAAACGCTGTCTGAAGACCTCGACATCTGGGAGTTCCGGCATTGCTTCACCTCTCGTGCTCTTCGGTTTCTTGTTGTGACAGTCACACTCAAGAGTGCGGCCAACTGTGACTTTGCTACACCTGTTCCGACATTTCTCCAGCCAACCTCTTCCTCGGAGGACCGTTATTCGGACGCGATGTCTCGACAAGACCATCACCGCTTTGCGGCATATATTTTGCTTTCTCAGGTTGCAAACCCAAAACCCCAAAGGAGAAAAAAATGACCCAGATCATTGTGGCCAAGACCCGGGGAGGCCTAGCCCTGGCTGCGGACAGCAAAGGGTATGCCTTTGATGAACAGGGGAAAATGCAGGAAATGTCAATCAATCCTCTCATTCCCCTGGGACAGAAGGCGGCCCTCATAGCCGGCGGCGACGCGGACGCGGTCCAGGCCGGCCAGAACCTTTCGCAATTCATCAAGCAGGAAGGGTTGAGCCTTATCCCGGAAATTTACGCTGCGGCCCTGCCCTTTCTCAATACGGAATATGAAAAGATCATGCGCCGCAAATGCAACTGCCTGCCGGTCGATCCCATCCAGCACATATACTTCATCCTGGCCGGAATAAGCGATTCTCCGGAATCGCGGTTTCAGCTCCATCTGATCTGGGCCAGGAAAAAGCTCCCCCAGCTCGACGGCGATGAAATTACCTCTGCATTTTCCGTACCCAGACAAATGGGTTTCGAATATACGCTTGGACAATTGGTCGCGGACGGGGCCACCCTGGAATTTATCCTCAGCACCATTGAACAGGAGATGCATCGGCTCAACAAGCTCGATTCCTCCCTGGCCAGTCCGCCGTTCAGGTTTGCCACCATCAGCGAGGATGGGTTCAAGCAACTGCAGGATTGAGCTTTTTTCCCAAGATACACACCGGGCTCAATCGTTCTCATCGTCTGTCCCGGAATTTGCTTCGGCCAGAAGCTGTATAACCTCCTCATCCGTAGTCTGGGAGAAATTTTGGTACCATTGCCCTACAGCTCGAAAATCCCTGGGGGATTTCAAGCAGATGACCTTGTGCAAGTTTTTTCTTCTCAGACTGCAAAACCCTGTCAATCTCGTGCCGGCTCAGTCCCTCGCGCTGCACCAGTTCTTCGTTCAAGACTATCTTGCCGCCGCTGGCGATGGCTCCCATAGCCAGCTCCTCGTGTCCCGGCACCCCGAGCTTTCTGACAAGAAAGACATCCAGTTGAGCTCCGAGTTGCACCGCTACTTCAAAAGCCACCGGCACACCCCCTCTGGGCAGCCCCAGGACAATGCAGGTTGTGGTCATGACATTGTTGGCCAGGACTTGTCCCAGCTGTCGCCCGGCATCCCGCCGGTCACGAAACATATGTGGTCTGTTTGCTCTGTCTTGTTCCATATCGCGATCCTCCAACTTTTACTATTGTATACTGATCCAACTTAACTTTTTGTGAAATTTGGGCCTTGAGACATGGAGTCTCCAGTCTTTGTTGTAAAAATCAAATATGAAACTAGATTTTTCTTTCTCCGTCACCCCGGCGGAGGCCGGGGTCCAGCTTTTTCAGTCTGGATTCCGGCCTTCGCCGGAATGACGGAAGGGGTGCTCAAAGTTTCTTTACTGATCAAACTGGAGGCTGCGGGCTTCAACCCAATTACACAACAGCCCTACCATATTCTTAAATATATTAATTAATTATATGTCAGGCCTGCCAGAGGCAGGGCTGACACCTGAAACCTCAAGGTACAGATAAGTCACACTAAAGTGTCCAAAAATTCATACAAATTTCAGCTCACTGGAAAGAGCTCTGAACTTTGGAGTACTGGAATGAGTTCTAAACTTGGATGAAGATCAGACGTTTTAACACTACAGCGAAACTTCAAATGATATCTTGTATAGAGCCAGTCACGCCTCAAGCGCGTGCCTGCGGCCCGCAATGCCAGGCTGGAGCCTGGCGATCCCAGCACAAAAGGACTTGTGAGCATAAATTTTCGCTGTAGTTTTAAAGACTGGCATATAAATTGCTGTTCATTGTCAAAGTGGAAATTCACAACACAACAAGACGGAGGTCAAGAGTGCTTTTTACGGCTCAGCATCAACAGACCGAAACCGCCATTGAAGCCGCCAAGCAGCAGTGGGAAAAGACATTCGATGCCATATCTGACTGGGTCTGCCTTGTCGATCGAGACTATCGGATCGTTCGGACCAATACCAGTGGGGCTGATTTTCTCCGCATCCCAATCAGGGAGATCATCGGCAGGCAGTGTTATGACCTTGTTCAGTGCAACCTGGAATCTTTTGAAAAATGCCCTCTGCAAAGAGCTCTGCAAAGCGGGCTTCGCGAAGAAAATGAAATCAAATTTCCGGACGGCAGGTGGTGGCACATTGTCATCGACCCCATCGACTCCGGGCTTGCGGTCAAGATCGTCAGCGACATCACGCAGCGCAAGCAGGCCGAAGCGGAAAAGGAACAAATGCAGGCCAGACAATATGAGCACAGAAAATCCGAAAGCCTCAACCGCATGGCCGGGGCAATCGCCCACCATTTCAACAACCAACTCAGCGTCATTCAAGGCAACCTGGAGTTGGCCATGTCCGATGTAACAGCTGATTCAGGCATCACCCAGAACCTGATCCAGGCCATGCAGGCCGCCAAACGATCTGCGGAGATCAGTCGGATGTTGTTGAACTTCCTCGGCTGGAATCCAGGAGGAATGGAACTTTTGGATCTGTCCAAGGTCTGCGCGGATCACCTGGCGAAGTTCAAAAAAACCCTGCCCCCTGACCTGAGCCTGGAGTTGGAGTTGAGGGAACCCGGACCGCTAGTTCAAAACAATGTCCAGAATCTGCAGCTTATTCTGTTCAGCCTGATCAGCAACGCTCATGAAGCCCTTGATGACCCCAAACCCCCTTTGACTGTGGCCACCAAAACTATTTCCGCAGAGGACATTCCCGGCCAGGCCAAGTGGTTCCCAATAGACTGGAGGCCGAATCAGAACAGGTATGCCTGCCTGGAAGTCACTGACAGAGGCTGCGGGATCGACCCTGATGATTTGGACAAGATCTTCGATCCTTTTTTCACGACCAAATTCACCGGCCGCGGCCTGAGCCTTGCCGCCGTGCTGGGTCTGGTCAGCGCCGCCGACGGTGCCGTGCTTGTGCAAAGCCGGGTGGAACAGGGGAGTACCTTCCAGGTCCTTTTGCCCCTGGCAGAGAAGGCAGCTCTGGGAACAGGCCCGGATGCTGATGATTCTCGGGGCTCCTCATCTGCTGAAAACGATAGATAGTGTTTGGCCGGAAACTCACCAGTCCATTTCGTCACTGCAAAATTTTGAAATCCTCAGGTAAAGGAGCTTGTTATGGAAGACAAAAGGAACCTGCATCTTAAGGTCCAGGAGCACATCAACTGTTTCGGGGACAGCGATTATCTTCAGGAAATGTCCGAAATACCGCGAGATCAGGACACATCCCAGGCAGCCCTGAAATGGCTGGCCCTGGCCGCCTTGCACGGCATCAACGCCAATGCCGAAAAAATCAGCTTGAAAAAGGACAAGAGCGGCTCGTACACGGTCCAGGCCGAGTATCGCAAGTCCGGTCTGCCGTCTCCGGAATCCAGGGTCGGGGAAGAAATCATGAACACCATCAGGAACATCACCCACATTGAGGGAGCCAAAGGCAAGATGCCGCTGTCACTCGGTATCCGCGACAGCAGTGTTCAGTTGGATATCAAGATAAAGAGCAAAGAGGACGGGGAGAAATTGACGATCGAGTTTCCGGAAACCTGAAGGGTCGCAACCCAAAAGGTTCCAGGTTCACGGTTCACGGACAAGAGGTTAAGAGGGTTCACGGTTCACAGTTCACGGTTGGAGAAGGGGAGAAAGAACTCCAAAAGCCTTATCTCGGGGCCGGCATCGCTATCGGTATCGATTGGGGAGTTCCAGGTTCACGGTTAAGAAAAAGAAAATAGCCCTCGGCCTTATCCAGTTTTTTGGTTCATCCAATCGTCTGACTGGATTCCGGCCTTCGCCGGAATGACGGACAAGAGGAGAACAGGACCGGGTCTGCCCCGGTCCTGTCTATCCGTATTTATTTCCATTCGCCAGGCTCTTCACTCAGAGCCAGGTCCATGTCCTTGCTGATCAAAATGACGGCTTTTCGGCCGTCGTCTTCCAGAGCGACATTCTTTTCCGGATCCAACCCTATGTCCAGGGCTACATTCTGCCAATGCTGCACATTCTCATCAATGAGCTGCTGGAGTTTTTCCTTGTTTCGTTCAATTTTCATGAAATGCGTCACCTGTATCCAACTCATCATCGACCTCCTATATTTCGTTAGTTCCGAGTTCTTTCCCGTAAGCTAAAATTAGTAAAATTATTTTTGACCTCAGGCTCAAGCCGGATTCACCTTGCCCAGTTCCTCCCGCATGATTCCTTTGAACAGGGGCAACTTGTAAGCGTTCTGGTTCAGGGGTCTGGCCCCGGAAACCACTGCCTCGGCAGCCCTTTCGATAACGTTCCCATCCAGGTTTTTGCCTGTAATCGCCTCTTCGACCTCCCTGGAGTGCCAGGGGACGGGCGCCGCCCCGGAAAGATAGACCCCGGCCGATCGCACCCGGGACCCGTCCAAATCCAGGACCAGGGCCACTCCGGCCAGGGCAAAGTCCCAGGCCCGCCTGGCCCTGACCTTGCGGTAGCTGCTGTAGACGGTTCTCCCTGCCCTTGGCAATTCGACCGCAGTGATGATCTCGTCCCGGTCCAGATAGGTCTCCCTGGTGGGATCGTCAGACGGCGGGACATGAAGACGGCTCACCCCCAGGCTCCGCCGACCGGCGGGGCCGGCGATCCTGACCCTGGCTCCGAAGGCAGCCAGAACAGGCGCTAGATCCGAGGGATGGACGATGAGGCAGTTCACCCCGCCGAAGATGCAGTGGAAGATGTCCTCGCCCCCCATGGCAAAACAGCGATTCCCGCCTTTGCGCCGGCAGGGGAAATCCCCGCGGTAATACCAGCAACGGGGTTTCTGGCAGAGATTCCCGCCGATGGTCCCCTGGTTTCTGAGCTGCGGGCTGGCCACCTCGGATGCGGCCTGGGCCAGACCGGGGTAATCCGACTTGACCACCGGGTTCTCGGCGATCTCCGTGATCGTGGTCAGAGCCCCGATGCGCAATCCGCCTTCCTTGGTCTTTTCAATCCCCTGAAACTCCGCTTCCAGACCGGACAGGCTGACCACCTTGTCCGCCTGAAAGACCTCGTCACGCAGGCAGCCCAGGAGATCACTGCCACCGGCCATGACAAAGGACTCCCTGCCTTCCAGAGACGACACGGCCTCATCCAGATTATTGGGCCGGATATAACTAAATGCTGGCATCATGGCTTCGCTCCTTGTTTAGAGAAGGATTCAGGCCTTTGGTCTTTGATCTTCATTTATTTATCTTTTCCAGTAAAAACGCAGGGTTGATCGGTGTTTCAGTCACCCTTACCCCTACGGCATTGTACACCGCATTGGCGATGGCCGCGGCCGTGGGGACCGTCACCGGCTCCCCCAGCCCTTTGGCCCCGGTGATGTTGG